>NZ_JBCJKS010000018.1:0-48977 GCF_039822565.1 Corynebacterium sp. SA-MJD20WY100
ATAAACAGCACTCACACCATCTGAAACAGACAAAAATAAAAGTACATTGGCACACTATTGAGTTCTCAAACATCATCCGCACTCCAAAAGTTTCATCCTAACTGGATGCTCCTTCTCGAAGCGGTCGAACACTCACTGTAGTGCAAGTCTTTGAGGCTTGTCAACCTGCAGTTCATGTCGTTGTCACCTCGTTTCCGTGGCGACTTGGAATAAGTTACACAGCTTCGTTGTTTCCCACAAATCTGCACGTAAAAACGTAAATCCCCCGCACCACAGAGGTGCGGGGGATGAACTCAGGGCGTTGAACGTTCGGAAATCGGAGACAAGTGCCCTCCTGCTGTGCTAGGCAAGCTTGGCGCCAGCGAAGTTCTTCTTACCGCGGCGCAGCACGAGCCACGAGCCGTGAAGCAGATCCTCGTCGGCCGGCTCCCAGTCCTCGGACTCAATGCGTGCATTGTTCACGTAGGCACCGCCTTCCTTAATGGTGCGGCGAGCCGCCCCCTTGGAGTCGGCGAGACCGGAGGCAACAAGCAGATCGACGATGGTGCGGGGCTCGCCGGCGGCGATCTCGGCGACGGTGGTCTCCTGCAGGGCGCCAGCAAGGGTGGCCTCGTCCAGTTCGGTGAGTTCGGCCTTGCCAAAGAGAGCCTGGGCGGCAAGCTCTACGGCCTTGGTGGCTTCCTCTCCGTGAACGAGGGTCGTCATCTCCTGTGCCAGGCGGCGCTGGGCTTCGCGGCGGAAGGGCTCGTTGGCGACCTTCTCCTCGTACTCTGCGATTTCTTCCTGGGTTAGGAAGGTGAACCAACGCAGGTAGTCGATGACCACGGAATCACCGGCGTTGAGGAAGTACTGGTACCAGGCGTACGGGGAGGTCTTCTCCGCATCGAGCCACAGCTTGCCGCCGCCGGTGGACTTGCCGAACTTCTGGCCCTGCGCGTCGGTGACGAGCGGTACGGTCAGGGCGTGGGCCTTGTCGCCATCCACACGGCGGATAAGGTCGACGCCGGAGACGATATTGCCCCACTGGTCGCCGCCGCCGATCTGCAGGTCGCAACTCTTCTCGCGGTGCAGCGTAAGGAAGTCGTTGGCCTGGAGCAGCATGTAGGAGAACTCCGTGTAAGAGATACCGTCGGACTCCAGGCGGCGCTTGACCGTGTCACGGTCGAGCATGGTGTTGAGCGAGAAGTTCTTGCCCACATCGCGCAGGAAAGTGATGACGGACATGTTGGCCGTCCAGTCAGCGTTGTTGACCATCTCGGCGGGGTTCTCACCGTCGAAGTCCACGAAGCGGCGCAGCTGCTTCTTAATGGCCTCGAGGTTGTGCTGGATGGTTTCTTCGGAGAGCATGGAGCGCTCCCCCACGTCGCGCGGGTCGCCGATAAAGCCAGTGGCACCGCCAGCAAGGGCCAGCGGGTGGTGGCCGGCCTGCTGGAAACGGCGCAGCATGATCATGGGCACGAGGTGTCCCGCATGCAGCGAGTCACCGGTCGGGTCGAAACCGCAGTAGAGCGTGATGGGGTTCTCGCAGACCTCACGGAGTGCGTCGATATCGGTGGACTGGTTAATGAGGCCGCGCCATTGCAGCTCGTCAATGATGTTCATGGAATGTCTTGTCTTTCTTTAACAAAGAAGGGCCACGCTATATAAGCGTGGAGTTACTTGGTACGCGTTGAAGGCGTCTAGGCGTTGGGAGGCCACGCCATAGCGTGATCAACCAGCATGACCGGAATGCCATCCTCGATGGGATAGGCAATGCCCTTGCGCTCATTCACGAGCACCTGCCGGTCTTCCAGGTACGTCAACGGGCCCTTGTCTTGCGGGCAGACAAGAACCTCAAGCAACTGTGGATCAAGACTCATGGCGACCATACTACCTGTCGCGTTCCTCCCCCGGGACATGACCCGAGTCGGGATTCAGATCTCCCACCGTGGGCAGGATGCCGGGCAGCTCATCACGCTGAATTTGCGGGGCCGTTGTGGCGTCGCGCAGCTGCCCCACCGCGCGGGCCACCAGCACGGAGCGCACCGCGTCGGTCACGGTCGCCAACAAGCACCCATCGCCTGGTCATTCATCGCGTACCGGAACCGAGCGACACCGCCGCACGAAACGTGCCGATGCCGCCTTCATCCACGCCGCGACCAATCCCGGGTCCATTGGGGACGCGGGTTCTGCTTCCGCGCGCGGCCTGTCGCTCCTTTGGGACTTGCCGTTACCAGCACACCGGCGCCCTAAGCGTACCCAGGACGCTCGGGTGAAGTCTTCGTGCGAAAGCCGCCGGCCGTCCCTCGACGGGAGCGGCCAGCGGCTGGTGGCGTGTGTCTAGTGGGCGATGACCGGAGTCTGCGCCCAGGCGCGGAATGCCGCTGAGCGTTCGTCGACATGGGCTCGCTGCTCGGCGACGCGGACACCGGCGGTGCCGCCCTTCGTTGAGCGCGACGCAACCGCACCGTCGATAGTAAGTACCTCGCGTACAGCTGGTGTCAGTCGCGCGTCGACGCTGGCGAGCTCCTCATCGGTCAGCTCGATAAGGTCAACACCACGGGACTCGGCGATGCGTACGCATGCTCCCGATGCCTCATGTGCCTCGCGGAACGGCACCCCTTGGCGCACCATCCACTCGGCCAAATCAGTGGCCAAGGTGTAACCACGAGGTGCCAGTTCGCGCATGCGGTCCTCGTGGAAGGTCAACGTAGAGACCAGACCAGTCAACGCGGGCAGCAGCAGGTTGAGGTTGGCCACGGAGTCCACGATGGGCTCCTTGTCCTCCTGCAGATCGCGGTTATACGCGAGCGGCTGGGCCTTAAGCGTGGCGAGCAGGCCGGTGAGATTGCCGATGAGACGACCGGTCTTACCACGCGTGAGCTCGGCGACGTCTGGGTTCTTCTTCTGCGGCATGATTGACGAACCCGTGGACCATGCGTCGTCGAGAGTGACGTAGCCGAATTCCGGCGTGCACCAGTAGACAATCTCCTCGGCCAGACGCGACATGTCGATCGCGATCTGAGCGAGGACGAAGGCCGTCTCGGACGCGAAGTCACGCGAGGACGTGCCGTCCAGGGAGTTCTCCGCGGCGGAGTCGAAGCCGAGCTCCTCCGCGATGGCCTCCGGGTCAAGGTGCAGCGAGGAACCCGCCAGGGCACCCGAGCCATAGGGCGAGATGGCCAGGCGCTTGTCCAGATCCTGGATACGCTCGCAGTCGCGCAGCAGCGGCTGCGCGTGCGCAAGCAGCTGGTGCGCAAGCAGGATGGGCTGCGCGGCCTGGGAGTGGGTCTTGCCCGGCATGATGGCGTCGGGGTGGGCTGCGGCCTGGGCCGAGAGGGCATCGACAAGCTCCGTGACCTGGATGGCGACGTCGCGCATGGCGTCGCGGACCCACATGCGGAAGAGGGTGGCGACCTGGTCGTTGCGGGAACGGCCCGCGCGCAGACGGCCGCCGACCTCGGGGCCGACGATGTCAATGAGGCCGCGCTCCATGGCGCCGTGAACGTCCTCGTCCGTGGGCAGCGGGCGGAACTCGCCCGAAGCGACCTTCTCACCGAGCTGCGTGAGCCCGTCAAGCATGGTGGTCAAATCCTCGTCCGTGAGCAGACCGGCGTTGTGCAGGACCTTGGCGTGGGCCTTGGAGGCCAGCACGTCATAGGGAGCGAGCACCCAGTCGAAATGCGTGGACACGGACAGGGCAAACATGGCCTCAGACGGGCCGCCGGAGAAGCGGCCGCCCCACAGCGCGCCCTCGTTCGTCTTGTGCTGCTCCATGTGAACCTACTTTCCGGTGGGGAAACCGCCCTCGCGGTCACGCTGGTTGGAGATCTGGGTGGACAGGCCGTGGAGCTGGACAAAGCCCTTGGCTGCGGTCTGGTCGAAGGTGTCACCCGTGTCATAAGTGGCCAGATCGTAGGAGTACAGCGACTGGGAGGAACGGCGGCCGTTGACGGTCGCAGTGCCTGCGTGCAGAACCATGCGGATATCGCCCGTGACGGTCTTCTGGGTCTCGCCAATGAAGGCGTCGAGGGAGCGCTTGAGCGGGCTGAACCACAGACCGTCATAGACCTCCTCGGCCCAGCGAGAGTCGACGAGGCGCTTGTAGCGGCCGAGCTCGCGCTCGACGGTGACGTCCTCGAGGGCCTCGTGAGCCTTGATGAGGACGATGGCGCCCGGTGCCTCGTAAATCTCGCGGGACTTAATGCCCACGAGGCGGTCCTCGACCATGTCGAGGCGGCCGATGCCCTGAGCGCCGGCGCGGCGGTTGAGTTCCTCAATGATCTGCAGGACGGTCATCTTCTTGCCGTCGATGGCGACGGGCTTGCCTTCCTCAAAGGAGATGACGACCTCGTCGGGGGCATTGCCCAGAGCCGGATCCTCGGTGTAGGCGTAGAGGTCCTTCGTGGGCGGGTTCCACAGGTCCTCGAGGAAGCCGGTCTCGACGGCGCGTCCCCAGACGTTCTGGTCGATGGAGAACGGCGAGGACGCAGACTGCTCGATGGGCAGCTTGATTTCCTCAGCGAAGGCAATCGCCTTGTCACGAGTCCAGGCGTAGTCACGCGCCGGTGCGATAATCTCCAGGGACGGATCAAGGGCGCGGAAGGAGACCTCGAAACGAACCTGGTCATTGCCCTTACCGGTGCAGCCGTGGGAGACATGCGTGCCGCCGTGCTCCTGAGCAGCCTCAACGAGGTGTTTGACGATGAGCGGGCGAGAAATAGCAGAGACCAGCGGGTACTGCTTCATGTACATGGCATTAGCCTGGATGGTCGGCAGGCAGTAGTTGTCTGCGAACTCGTCCTTGGCGTCTACGACGATGGACTCCACGGCGCCACAGTCCAGTGCGCGCTGACGCACAGACTCCATATCCTCGCCACCCTGGCCCAGGTCGAGCGAGACGGCAATGACCTCGCCGCCGGTCATCTTGGCGAGGTACGGAATGGCGACCGAGGTATCCAGGCCACCGGAGTACGCGAGCACAACGCGTGCAGTCATGGTTTCTATCTCCTTGCGAGATTGTGGAAATAATACAATGAGTTCAATAATATACGAAAAGTTTGCGGGATGTAAAACGCTTCCCTTCGACTATGACAGCCCGCGCCCTGCGCAACCGCCTGACCGCGAGAAATGGTCTATGACGGTGGATACACTCATGCCCTGCCACCCGCGGAAGCCAGACAGCAACGCAGCGCGAGAGCAGGGCAAAAATATCAACTAGTTACGCACCAAATTGCGCACCAATTCCTCACCAGTGAGCGGATCTCGAGCCAGGATGAAGATCGTGTCATCGCCAGCAATACAGCCCACAACATCCGGAATCCCAGCACGGTCGATATAAGACGCCAGGTATTGCGCCGCGCCCGCGGGCGTGCGCAGCATTCCGATATTGCCTGAGTGATCCGTGGTGGTGACGAGCTCATCGATCATGCGGCGCAGTTTCTCCCGCGGTCCATTAACCTGATCATCGAACTGCTCGAGCTCACCACCCACCATGTAAAACGAGCGACCACCGTCCCGCTTGACCTTCTTGGCCCCCAGCTCATCCAAGTCGCGCGACAGCGTGGCCTGCGTGATGTCGATGCCTTCTTCGAGCAGCAATTCAGACAGCTGCACCTGGCTCGTCACGCGCGAGCGATCAAGGATCTCCAAAATCTTCGCCTGGCGCGCGTTGCGGTTGGCCGGGTTGATGGGCATGAGCTCCGTTCTCCTCATTATGTCAATTTATTGGTGGCCAAGCAGCCACGCCAGCACGGCTTTTTGGGCGTGCAGGCGGTTTTCCGCCTCGTCAAAGACGCGCGACTGGGGTCCGTCGATGACCTCCGCCGTGACCTCGTTGCCGCGGTAGGCCGGCAGGCAGTGCAAGAAAATGGCGTTCTCCGCGGCGCGGCCCATGACCTCCTCCGTCACCTGGTACGGCAGGAACGGCGTGCGACGGTCCAGCCCATCGTTCTCGTGTCCCATAGACACCCAGGTGTCAGTGATGAGCACGTCCACGCCGTCCACGGCGTCCAGGGAGTCCGTGACCGTCACAGTCGCACCCGTCTCAGCCGCGCGCTTCTGGGCACGCTCGACGAACTTCTGCTTCGGCTGGAAGTCCTTCGGTGCCACGATGGCGATGTCCATACCGGCGGTGGCAAAACCGACCATGTAGGAATTCGCCATATTGTTGTCGCCGTCGCCCAGGTACGCAGCCTTGAGACCCTGCGTCTTACCGAAGTTCTCGCGGATGGTCTGCAGGTCCGCCAGGATCTGGCACGGGTGGAAGTCCTCAGACAGGGCGTTGACGAGCGGGACGCGCGTGGTCTCCGCCATCGCATCGAAATTCTCGTGGTCGTAGGTGCGCCACACGATGGCAGACACGAAACGCGAAAGCACCGCTGCGGTGTCCTGGAGCGTCTCCCCCTTGCCCATCTGAGTGCTGCCCGTGTTCGTCACGATGGCGTGGCCACCGAGCTCGGCGATACCAGCCTCAAAGGAGAAGCGAGTACGAGTAGAGGTCTTATCAAAAAGGACGGCCACGGATTGCGGCCCCTCGAGCGGACGCAGCGCGAAGGGGTCTTTCTTCATCTGTGCGGCGAGATCCAGAACCTCCGCCTGCTCGGCCGGGGTGAGATCATCGTCAACCAAAAAGTGGCGCATGATTTACGCTTCCTCCTTTACTACCTCGTCGAGAACCGTGGCGAGGGCTGTCACGGCCTTGTCGATCTCCGCTTCAGTTATCACGAGCGGCGGCGTCAAACGAATGACGTCAGCTGCCGGCGCGTTGAGGATGAGTCCGTGCTCGAGCCCCTTCGCGACAACCTGCTTGGCCACGGGTGCATTTAATACGGCTCCCAGCATAAGCCCTCGTCCGCGGATCTGCATAATATACGGTATTGTGCTCAACTCACGCACAAATAGCTCGCCCTTGCGCACTACCTCTGCCAAGAAGCTCTCGTCCAATAAGTCCAGCACAACGTTGGCCGCCGCGCAGACTACCGGGTTGCCACCGAAGGTCGTACCGTGGGTACCCGGCGTGAATAGTTTTGCCGCCTCGCCGCGGGCTATACATGCGCCGACGGGCAAGCCTGCCCCCAATCCCTTGGCCATGGTGATAACGTCCGGCTGCACGCCAGCGACCTCGTGGGCGAAGAATGTACCCGTACGGCCGACGCCGGTCTGGACCTCGTCGACGATCATGAGAATGCCGAACTCGTCGCACAGCGCGCGGATGCCCTCGAGGAATCCCTCTGGCGCCGGGATGACGCCCGTCTCACCCTGGATAGGCTCCAAAACAATGGCGGCCGTGTCCGTCGGGTTGATCTCCACCAGTTTGCGCAGGTAGTCCAGATCCCCGTACGGGTAGAACTCCACGCCCATGGGCATGGGCTCGAAAGCCTTACGCTTGCCCGGCTGGCCCGTCATCGCGAGCGAGCCCATCGTGCGACCATGGAAGCCGTGTTCAGCGGCGAGAATGCGGCCGCGGCCCGTGAGACGCGCCAGCTTGAAGGCGGCTTCGTTGGCTTCTGCACCCGAGTTGGAGAAAATGACGCGCGCCGAGTCGTCCCCCACACGCTTCTTCAGCTTCTCCGCGGCGTCGATGACCGGCTGCGAGGCAAAGAGGTTCGAGACGTGGCCCAGCGTCGAAATCTGGTTGGTCACAGCCTCGACGACCTTTGGGTGCGTCTGTCCCAGCGCGTTGACGGCGATGCCGGCGAGCAAGTCGATGTATTCCTTGCCGTCTTCGCCCACGAGAATAGAGCCATGGCCCGCGACGATGCCGATGGGCGGCGTGCCGTAGTTGTCCATGAGGTTGTCACCCCACCGGGCCACAAGGCCCTGATTGTTGTCGCTCATGCGCGATCGTCCTTCCTAAAAATGGTTCCCTCGGGGTATTCGTTGCGGTCGTATTGGTCGGGCAACACCATGGTGCCAATGCCACCCGGAGTGAGGAGCTCCAGCAGTACCGCATGCGCGGAGCGACCGTCGATGACGTGGGCTGCCGCGACGCCGCCAATGACGGCGCGCAGGCATGACTCCATCTTGGGGATCATCCCAGAGTCCAGGCCCGGCAGGATCTCCCGCAGCTGACCCACCTGAATCTTGGAGACCAAGGAGTCACGGTCCGGCCAGTCCGTGTAGAGGCCTTCGACATTGGTGAGGATGAGCAAGCGCTCGGCACCGATTGCCTGCGCCAGCGCGCCCGCCGCGGTATCGGCGTTGATGTTGTAGACCTCGCCGTCCGTGCCAGGCGCAATGGTGGACACGACGGGAATACGCCCAGCGTCGATGATGTCCATGAGCGCCGCCGGGTTGACGTCCACGATGTCGCCCACCTGGCCAATGTCCGTGGGCGTACCGTCGATGGAGACAAGACGCTTCTCAGCAGTAAACAGGCCAGCATCCTCGCCAGAGGTACCCACCGCGTACGGACCGTAGGAGTTGATAAGACCGACGAGCTCGCGGCCGACTTTGCCGAAGAGCACCATGCGTACGACTTCGAGCACCTCAGGCGTGGTGACACGGAAGCCACCCTTGAACTCGCCCTCGAGCCCCATGCGGGCGAGCATCTGCGAAATCTGCGGGCCCCCGCCATGGACGACCACGGGCTTAACGCCCACAGTGCGCAGAAAGACCATATCTTTGGCGAAGGCTTCGCGCAGCTTATCGTCCACCATGGCGTTGCCGCCGTACTTCACGACAACGATCTTGTCGCGGAAGTGTTGAAGCCACGGCAGTGCCTCGGAAAGCACGGTGGCCCGGTCAAAATCGGTAAGTCCTTTCATCATGGTGACGGCCGCCTTAAGAGCTGTACGCCGAGTTGATCTCGACGTAAGCGTGGGAGAGGTCAGTCGTGCGCACGAACGCGGTGCCCGCGCCACCCGTGCCCAGATCCACGCGCACGTCGATATCCTCGCCGGAGAGGTCCACATCGCGGGCACCAGGCGCGCTAGTGGAGTTCACGCACACCGGCTGGTCATTGAAGAAGACGGAAATCTTTTCCGGATCCATGGCGGCATCCGCCATGCCCACGGCTGCGAGCACGCGGCCCCAGTTCGGATCTGAGCCAAACATCGCGCACTTAAACAGGTTGTCGCGGCCAATGGTGCGCGCGGCGTTGAGCGCCTCGGCGTCCGAATCGGTGCCCTCGACGGTGATCTTCACGCGCTTGGTCACGCCCTCGGCATCGGCCTGCATCATGTCAGCAAGGCCGGCACAGGCCTCGAGCACCGCCGCGTTGAGCTCCTCCTGGGTAGGTTCCACGCCGGACGCGCCGTTGGCCATGATGATGACGGTGTCGTTCGTCGACGTCGAGCCATCCACGTCCAGGGTATTGAACGTTACTGCCGATGCCGCCTCCAGCGCCGCACGCAGAGCCTTCGGCGTCGCCTTCGCGTCCGTGGTGAGACACACGAGCATGGTGGCCAGGCTTGGCGCCATCATGCCCACGCCCTTGCCCATGCCACCGAGGGTCCACCCGTTGCCTTCGACACCGACTTCCTTGGAGACCGTATCCGTCGTCATAATTGCCGTCGCGGCGTCGTTGCCTGCCGCGCCCAGCTTTGTTACGGACTCGATACCCGCGAGCACCTTGTCCATGGGCATGGGCTCACCGATAAGGCCGGTCGAGCACACCGCGACGTCCGTGCCAGCAACGCCTAGCGCCTGCGCAGTAGCCTCGGCCATCGCCTGCGCGTCCTTGTCGCCCTGGGCGCCGTTGCACGCATTCGCGTTGCCTGCGTTGATGACGAGCGCGTGGAGCGATCCATCAGCAATAATCTTCTGCGACCACTTCACGGGCGCGGCCTTGACGCGGTTGCGCGTAAAGACGCCGGCGGCGTAGAATTCGGGACCCTCGTTGACCACGAGCGCCATGTCTGATTTTCCGGACGGTTTGATTCCTGCCGTCGTCGCGCCGGCCGCGAAGCCCTGCGCTGCGAGTACTCCGATAGTCATGGTTCTTTTCTCTTTTGTCTGCTTCTGTCGTATGAATTCTTCTGTGGCTCGCCCTTTTAAGGAGCCACCGCCGCCTGCGGCAGCCCTGCGGTCTCCGGCAGGCCGAGCGCCAGGTTCATGCACTGCACCGCGCCACCCGCGGTGCCCTTGCACAGGTTGTCGAGCGCTGCCGTCACAATGAGGCGACCCGTGATGTCGTCCACGTGCGACTGGATGTGGACCATGTTCGAGCCGACCACGTTCTGGGTCTCCGGCTGCTGGCCTTCCGGTAGCACGAGGCAGAACGGTTCGTCTGCGTAGAACTCTTCGTAGGCTGCGCGCACCGCCGCGGCGTCCACACCTGGGGCAAGCTTGGCCGTGATCGTCGCAAGGATGCCGCGTGGCATGGGCGCCAAAACTGGCGTAAAGCTCACGGCCACTGTCCCCTGCTGCGAGTATTCGGAAAGGTTCTGCACCATCTCCGGCGTGTGGCGGTGCGAGCCACCCGGCTTATATGCGCGCACGTTTCCCATCGTCTCCGCACCCAGTTGCGCCACGGAGGCCTTCTTGCCCGCGCCGGACACGCCGGTCACGGCGATCACCGAGATGTCCGGCTCGATAAGCCCCTTGGCGACGGCTGGCAGCGCACCCAGCGTCGTGGTCGTGGGGAAACATCCGGCGACGGCCACGCGCTTGGATTGCGCGATGGCTTCCCTGTGCCCCGGCATCTCCGGAATGCCATAGGGCCAGCTGCCCGCATACTCGCCGCCGTAGTAGTCATCCCAGGCCGCCTTATCCTTCAAACGGAAGTCGGCGGCGCAGTCAATGACGAGAACCTCCTCCCCCAGCGCCTTACCAATCTCCGCGGAGTGACCGTGCGGAAGGCCCAAGAAGACGACGTCGTGGCCGGAGAGGTTCTCGATGGTCGTGTCCACAATACGTCGCTCGCGCAGCTGCGGAAGGTGCGGCATGAGCGCACCGACGGACTGACCGGCGGTGGAGTGTCCGGTCAAGGCGCCAATCTCGAGTTCACCCGACAAATACGCCGGGTGGTTGAGGAGAAGGCGCAAGACTTCGCCACCGGCATAACCGGAGGCGCCTGCAACTGCAACTGTGATAGCCATGAAGCCACCCTAGCATATATGCAATCGGCTGTAAATTATGCAGCGCATATTTCTTTCCCCCTACCGAATCCCCCACGCTGCACGACGCACCGCTCCGAGTCGCACACGGCGTCACTCGGAGCGGCGCGGTGTCGGCCCGATGCACTTCTTTAGACAGCGCGGGAAGACACCTTGCTCATTCCGGAGGCGTCATCAATAGCCGTCTTGCCCACGTAACCGGCGTAACCACTAGGGCTCACCAGGTGCAGGCCGCCCTGAAGGTCAGCGATGACCGCAAGCTCGTTGAACTGGAATACCTCGCCTGGGCGCAGCTTCTTAAAGTTCGTCACCGACAGCCCCTGATTGAAGCAGTTCGCCCACGACTTACCGTTGGAATACTGAACGCGCGGAACGAGATAGTTGGGCGGATTGCACTCAGTGCGCGTGGCGCGTGCGCCCGGGCTATGGCAGCGGATGTACGTGCCACCCACGTCGCCGTATTCACACTGAATGGTGCCGTCCGCGTTCGACAGGCCGCGCAGATCCTGTGCCTGAGCAGCCGGGGCTCCCAACAGCGCACTGGCCAACACGGTACCGCCGAGGACAGCGGCTGCCCTACGGGACAAAGAGGCAAAGAAACGATGGGTCATGATAGATCCATGAGTTCGGGGAACAATTCCACCTCTTAAAATATGATCCTGATCACTCAGTGCGCAACAATATTTCGTCGATCACCTCACTGGGCACCACTCCATGGCGCACAGCATTCCGTGGGCACAGACAGCGTACCGCCCTTCGCCCGTGCTACGGCGCCAAGGCCGACCACAGGCGCGCAGGCTCTCGGCCCCGCCCAAGACAGGCAAACGGCACGACCATCGACATGGTCGTGCCGTTCCTCAGACGCAAACGTCACTACGCGCGCATTTCAGCGCCCAGGCGCTCCTTGGCCAGCTCAGCCGCAGCGAGGCGGTGCTCGTTGACTTCTTCATCGGTGAGCGTACGGTCACCCGCGCGGAAGAGCATGGTGAAGGCCAGGGACTTCTTGCCCTCACCGAGCTGCTCTCCGCGGAAGACGTCGAAGAGCTCGACGTTCTCGAGGAGCTCGCCAGCGCCCTCTTCAAGCACGCGACGCACATCCTCGGCCGGTGTCGCCTCGTCGACGACCAAGGCGATGTCCTGGTGCAGCGCCGGGAAGGCGGAGAGCACCGGCGCCGGGAAGCGCTCCTCGAGCGGCAGCGCGGTGACGTCAAGCTCCATGGCGCAGGTGCGCGCCGGAAGACCGAGGGCCTCGACAACCTGCGGGTGGAGCTCGCCGGCGTAGCCGACGATGGGGGCATCGGCAGCAACCGTACCATCCGCGTTCGCCACCTTGAGGGCGGCGCAACGGCCCGGGTGCCACGGCAGCTCGGAGGCCGACTCGACAGCCAGCTCCAGGCCAGCGGCGCGCGCGACAAGGCGCGCGGACTCGATGGCGTCGGCGTAGGTGTACGCGCGGCCCTGGCCCCAGGGGCCCTCGTGTTCGATGTTGCCGGAAGCGACCGTCGCGACGTGTAGCGGCTGGTACGGAAGGGTGTTGAGAAGCTCCTCGACCGTAGATTCGGACGGACGGGACTCGACCGACGGCATCGGCGAAGCATCCGCACGCTTGAAGGAGACCTGCTGCAGGCCGTAAAGGGCCAGATCCGTGCGGCCGCGAGCGACGTTGCGAGCGATGGCCTCGAGGAGGTTCGGCAGCAGCGTCGTGGACAGGATGGCCTTGTCGGCCTCGAGCGGGTTTTGGACCTCGACGGTCTTGCGGCGCTCGTCATCAGCGTCCAGGCCCCACACGTCGAAGGTGTCGTTGCGGACGAACGGCGCCGGGATGACCTCGGCGTAGCCCGCGTAGGCCAGGCCGTGGCCGATGGCGCGGCGACGCTTCTGAGCCGGGGTGAGACCGCGGCCGCCCACCGGGGTCGGCAGGATGGTCGGGATATCCTCCAGACCCTCGAGGCGCAGGATTTCCTCGATGAGGTCGACGTCCATCGTGATGTCGGAGCGCCACGTCGGCGGGGTGACCAGGATGTTCTCGCCAGCCTCCTCGATCTCGCAACCCACCTCATAGAGGCGGCTCATGACGGTCTCACGCGAGTAGTCGACGCCCGCGTACTCGGCCGGCTTCGTGGCGCGCAGCGTGATCTGATCGCGCGCAGGAACTTCGCCCACGAGGGTGCGGCCGGACTCGATGGTGCCACCAGCAATCTGCACGAGCAGTGCACAGGCAATGTCGAGTGCGGGCTCAACGATGGCCGGGTCCACGCCGCGCTCAAAGCGGCGCGACGCCTCAGACGACAGCTTGTGGCGACGAGAGGTGCGCGCCACGGTGATCGGATCCCAGTTCGCGGCCTCGAAGTAGACGTCCGTGGTGTCGTCCGCGATCTCGGACTTAGTACCGCCCATGACGCCCGCGAGGGACTGGATGCCATTGTCATCGCAGATGACGACGTCTTCTGCGTCAAGCTCGCGCTTGACATGGTCGAGGGTCTCGAACTTCTCGCCCGCCTGCGCGTTACGCACGACGAGGTTACCCTCGATGGCGTTCGCGTCGAAAGCATGCATGGGCTGGCCGAGCAGGAACATGACGTAGTTGGTCACGTCCGTCGCCGGGTTGACCGGGCGCTGACCGCACAGCATGAGCTCGCGCTCCATCCAGAACGGCGTGCGGGCGTTCGGGTCGATGCCAGTGACCTTACGCAGGCCAAAGCGCACGGCCTTGGTCTCCGGCTTGAGGTCGACATCGATGAGCCCGACGGATGCGGCCGGAACGCCGGAGACATCGATGCCCACGACGGACGGGTCCTCCGCCGGGCAGGCGTACTCGAGGCCGAAGGCGGAGGCAACCTCGCTGCCGAGTCCACGCAGCGAAAGCGCGTAACCACGGTCCGGGGTGATGTTGACGTCGAAGACGGTGTCGTCGAGGCCGATAACCGGGCGGGCGTCCTGGCCCACGAGGTCAGCGACCTCCTCGCCCAAGGTGATAATGCCGGCGGAGTTCTCGGACATGCCGAGCTCCGCGGCCGAGCACATCATGCCATCGGAGATGTGGTCGTAGGTCTTGCGCGCGGCAATCTTGAAGCCGCCGGGTAGCTCTGCACCCGGAAGCGAGACGACGACGTAGTCGCCGAGACGGAAGTTGCGGGCGCCACAGATAATGCCCTGCAACTCACCCGTGCCGTTGGCGTCACCCACATTGACCTGGCAGTAGCGGATGGGCTTCTTGAAGCCCTCGAGCTCCTCGAAGGACTCGACGCGGCCGATGACGAGCGGGCCCTTGATCTCGGGCAGGTGCTCGTAGCCCTCGGTCTCGAAGCCGACGCGGACGTAGCCAGCGTCGAGTTCCTCGGCGGAGACGGACCAGCCCGGGTTCTTTGCATCCAGCAGGCGGGTGACCCAGCTCTGGGAAATAAGCATTGTTCTTTTCTTCCTTTCTGGGTTCTTGGGTTATGCCTGCACGCCGAACGGCAGGGTGAAACGAACGTCGCCTTCGACCATGTCGCGCATGTCAGTAAGGCCGTTACGGAACTGGAGGGTGCGCTCCAGGCCCATGCCGAACGCGAAGCCGGTGTACTCCTCCGGATCCACGCCCACGGCGCGGAGTACGTTCGGGTTGACCATGCCGCAGCCGCCCCACTCGATCCAGCCGGCGCCGCCCTTCTTGTTTGGGAACCAGACGTCGACCTCGGCCGAGGGCTCGGTGAACGGGAAGTAGTTGGTGCGCATGCGCGTCTTCGTCTCCGGACCAAAGAGGACCTTGGCCAAGTGGTCGAGCGTGCCGCGCAAGTGCGCCATGGTCAAACCTTTGTCCACGGCAAGCCCCTCAATCTGGTGGAATACCGGAGTATGCGTCGCATCGAGCTCATCCGTGCGGAACACGCGGCCCGGGCAGGCGATGTACAGCGGAACATCGCGTGAGAGCATCGTACGCACCTGCACCGGCGAGGTGTGCGTGCGCAGCACCTGCTTGGATCCTGCCGTCGAGACGTGGAAAGTGTCCTGCAGGGTACGGGCCGGGTGGTCCGGCTTGAAGTTCAGCGCGTCGAAGTTGAAGTACTCGGCCTCGACCTCGGGGCCGTCCGCGATTTCCCAGCCCATGCCGATGAAGATGTCGGCGATCCGCTCGGACAGCGTCGTAATCGGGTGCAGCGCACCGGTCTGCGCGCGAGTGGTCGGTACCGTAACGTCAACGGTCTCGGCCTTGAGCTGTGCCTCACGCGCCTGCGCCTCGAGCACCTCCTTGACCTGTGCGAAGCGCTTTTCCATGCGGCCGCGGGCCATGTTGACGGCCTTGCCGGCGTCCTTGCGCTCGTTCTTCGGCAGCTGGCCCAGCGACATGCGGGCCCGCGGGATATAACCCTGGTCCCCCAGGTGCTCGCGGCGAGCAGCGTTGAGCTCATCGAGCGTCGCAGCGGCGTCGAAGGCCGCGATGGCGGATTCGGCAGCCGCGCCCAGCGCAGCTTCGGTCAATTCGATCTGAGGAGTGTCGGACACGTGCCTTAAAACCTTCTTCTTGCGCGAAAACTAACGCCCGCTATCTTAGCGCAGTTCAATAGGCCGACAGGCAACTGGGATAGGCCACCCGTGCACGGGCATAGTAGAACGGTTCCAGCGGGCGCGGTACGTCATCGTCCGCCACACATAGCCACCAGCGACAACCGGGGTAATTACGCAGAGGGTCACCACTCCCGCACCCAGCGACTTAAGGATTGTCATTGCCGCCATTTCCTCACCGAGAAAGCCAACCTCACATTAATTCTACTTCTCTGCGGGCAAGCGCACGGCGCACAAGCGACGCTTTAGACGCCTGAAGAATTCAGCGCTTTCGCTGATTCGTACAGGCAAATCGATGCCGCCGTCGCGAGGTTGAGGGACTCAGCGCGGCCCAGAATGGGAATGCGCACGCGGACGTCGGCTTCCTCAAGCAGCTCACCCAAGCCGTGGGCCTCGTTGCCAAAGAGCCAGGCGGTGGGCTGCGTGAGGTCAGCCTCCGCGAGGTCTACTTCCCCATCGGCCGCCGTGGCGAGGACCTGCATGCCGGATTTCCGTAGCTGTCCCAGCACGTCCTTAATGTTCTGCTCGCGTGCGACGGGGACATGGAACAGCGAGCCTGCCGATGCCCGCGCTACCTTGCAGCCCAGAGGGTCCACCGTCTCCCCCGCGAAGATGACGCCGTCCGCGCCCATCGCGTCCGAGGTACGGATGAGCGTGCCCGCATTGCCCGGCTCGGAGGTCAGCACGGGCACGGAGACCAGCTGCGGCTTGCCTGCAAGGATCTTGCCGGCCGACCACAACACGGGCTTGCACAGCGCGAAGAGGCCCGTGGTCGTCGCAGTATCCGACAGGTGGCGCGCCGCCTTGTCCGTAATCGGGTGGACGTAGACATCCATGTAGCCAGCAGCTGTCAGGATGTAGTCGAAGCGCTCCGCGGCGGCCTCGGTGACGAAGACATCCGTGGCAGCACCCGTCGACACTGCTGCGTCGACGGCATTTTCGCCCTCGATAATAAACTTTCCGGCCTTCTTACGCTCCTTGGCACGGTGTAGCTTGGCAGCGTTGACGATGCGCGGGGTGCGCTCGGTGAAGGCATTGTCGAAGTCGAGGTTCATGGCCCCAAATCTAGCAGCCACGCCAGAGCCCCTTCCAACCTCCTCGCTCGCGGCGTCGCGCCGGGCGCAACTCCGCGCCTGGCGTAGCGCGCCACTGCCGCACGACGCCGGCTTTGGTTTTATGGCGCCTCGGGCCCAAACGGAGGCCCCAAGGCGCCATAAACCCAAAGCTGCGAGCCGCATCGGTTGAGTGTTCCAGCGCGATCCCCCGCGCAACCGCAAAATAAAGACCTAGACCGAGCGCGATGCGCACGAAGTCCCGGAAGGACCAGATCCAGAGCACCACGATGCACAACAGCACACGCCCCCATCCAGCTCTTCGCCTGCATGCATGTCGCCTTAAAAGGCTGCTTGGACAACGCAAACGCCTCCTTCCACGATAAACGTGGAAGGAGGCGTAAAAAGCTTCAGCCTAAGTAATTAGGCAGCCTTCGGAGCGTTGACGTCCTCCGGCAGGGCAGCCTTAGCGGCCTCACAGAGAGCGGAGAATGCCTCGAAGTCGTTAACGGCAAGGTCTGCGAGGATCTTGCGGTCGACCTCGATCTCAGCCAGGCGCAGGCCGTGGATGAGACGGTTGTAGGTGATGTCGTTCATGCGGGCAGCAGCGTTGATGCGCTGGATCCACAGCTTGCGGAACTCAGACTTACGGGCGCGACGATCGCGGTACGCGTACGTCATGGAGTGCAGCCACTGCTCCTTGGCCTTACGGTAAAGGCGGGAACGCTGGCCGCGGTAGCCCTTAGCGGACTTGAGGATTGCGCGACGCTTCTTCTTAGCGTTAACGGAGCGCTTGACTCGTGCCACAGTAATACTTCCTTAAAAAATCTAGTGGTTTATTGAATGTGGGTTGATTCGGCGCTATTAGGAGCGGCCGAGCAGGCGCTTAACGCGCTTGATGTCGTTCTGAGCGACATCCTTCTCGCCCTTGAGGCGACGGGTCTGCTTGGAGGGCTTGCCCTCGAGCAGGTGGCGACGACCAGCCTGCTCACGGCGCAGCTTGCCGGAACCGGTCACCTTAATACGCTTGGCCATGCCCTTGTGGGTCTTCTGCTTCATGAGAGTTAAGTCCTTAATTCCCGAAAGTTCTGTTCGTTCTACTTCTTGCCCTTGCGGACTGGTCCCAAAACCATGGTCATGTTGCGACCATCCTGCTTGGGGCGCGACTCGACGACGCCAACTTCTTGGACATCCTCGGCGAGGCGCTCCAGGAGGCGGAAACCCAGCTCCGGACGCGACTGCTCGCGGCCACGGAACATGATGGTCACCTTGACCTTGGAACCCTTCTCCAGGAAGCGCACCACGTTTGACTTCTTGGTTTCGTAGTCGTGCTCATCGATCTTCGGACGGAACTTCTGTTCCTTCACCACAGTCTGCTGCTGGTTCTTGCGAGCCTCGCGAGCCTTCTGGGCCTGCTCGTACTTGTACTTGCCGTAGTCCATGATCTTGGCGACCGGCGGCTTGGCCTTCGGTGCAACCTCGACCAGATCTAGGTCTGCTTCATAAGCGAGCTTGCGAGCATCATCGGTACGGACGATGCCCACCTGTTCACCGCCCGGGCCGACGAGTCGGACCTCGGGCACTCGGATACGCTCATTAATGCGAGCTTCAGCGCTGATTGTGGTCTCCTTGGATAAGATGATTCGTAGTGTGCCTACCTCGACCACAAACGAAAATCCCGGTCTGTGCGTGCACAGCCGGGAGCTCTCGAAAGAATTGCCAGACCCGAAAGCCTGGTGACCCTTTTACCTTGAGCCAACGCGCGAGGCGCGGCATCAGGTGGGAGAAACTCCGCTTGTGACCCGAGACCTCCTGGAAGGTTCTGCGGGCGGTAGTGGAACTAAGATTAACACCACCGGCCCGCGGAACCAAATTCGCCACGCCGCCTAGTTCCGCTCCGAGCTCGCCGCTGGCCTACGACTCGAGCTGGCGGGTTCGGTACTCGTCGCCGCGCTTACCGATGCCCCTTTCTCCAAGGTGCGCTCCGGCGCAGAGGTTGCCTGTGCACGCGGCAGGCCGTCACAGTCGTGAACCGGGGTGAGCGTTCCGTCGTCGATACCCTCGGAAATCATGTCCTTGAGGTCGCTCGCTGCGTCGTCAAGGGCCTTGACCGTGTCGTCGTAGGCATCTTGTTCGGAGTCGAAGTCATCCATGTCGTGGAATACCACGGTCATGGCGATGCCGATGGAACCATGCTCGCCCGGCGTCGTATCGCCGATGTCGAGAACGCCAAACTGGCGTTGGGTATAGCGGCCACTGTCCTCGTCAAAACCCCAGCCGCCCTTCGCACGCGTGTTGTCCAGTGCGGTGAGACCATACTGCTGCCACTCGACGATATCGCCCATTGCGCGCGAGACCTGCTTGTTATTGGCCACGCAGTTGAGGTGCGCCGCGAAGGTCGCCTGATCCTTGAGGAGCCATTCGGCATAACCAAAACTCACGTCGCCGTTCGCGTCCGGCTTTTGCCACGTGGCTTTCGAGCCGCCCTCGGCGAGGACCTCATCGATGGCGGCGGTGGCGTTGTCCTCGCTCCACTTCACCTTGGACCACAGCGCGTAGGCCGCGTCGTTATCGGACTCTTTGATCGCTGCGTCGACGAGGTCGGTCGACGCACCGTTACGCAGCGCGGTAATAGCGATGGGAACCTTGATGGTCGACCATGCCGGCCCTTTGCCGGGCGCACCGGTGGCAAGCGCGCCCTGCGCATCCGTGAGCGCGATGCCCACCTCAGCGTCATGGTGATCCTTCACGAGGTCTGCGACAAGGTCCTCGAGCTGCGCACGAGCTTCCCCGCCCGACGCGGACGCCGCGGATGAGCCTGCGGCCGCCACGGGGGCATCGGAAGGCTGCTCCTGCGACGGCGAGCATGCGGCGAGCGGGAGGATGAGTCCTGCGCACAGAAACGACTTTTTCATTCGCATGAGTCTAAAGCACGCCGCGGGCTAGTGCGGCAGCAACTCCTTGAGGAATTGTCCCGTGTAGGACCCTTCCACCTTCGCGACGTCTTCCGGCGTGCCTTGCGCCACGACGGTGCCGCCGCCGGCGCCGCCCTCCGGTCCCATGTCGACAATCCAGTCTGCAGCCTTGATGACATCCAGGTTGTGTTCGATGATGACCACCGAGTTGCCCTTATCCACGAGCCCCTGGATGACGAGCATGAGCTTGCGGATGTCCTCAAAGTGCAGGCCGGTGGTCGGCTCGTCGAGGATGTAGATAGTGCGGCCGTTGGTGCGCTTCTGCAGCTCGGAAGCAAGCTTGACACGCTGGGCCTCGCCGCCGGAGAGCGTGGTCGCGGCCTGGCCCAGGCGCACGTAGCCGAGGCCCACGTCAACGAGCGTGGCGAGGTAACGATGGATGGAGGTAATCGGCTCGAAGAACTCGGCGGCCTCGGAAATCGGCATGTCGAGGACCTCGGCTATGTTCTTGCCCTTGTAGTGAACCTCGAGCGTCTCGCGGTTGTAGCGCGCACCGCCGCAGACTTCGCACGGGACGTAGACGTCAGGCAGGAAGTTCATCTCGATCTTGAGCGTGCCGTCGCCGTGGCAGGCCTCACAGCGGCCGCCCTTGACGTTGAAGGAGAAGCGTCCCGGCTTGTATCCGCGCACCTTCGCCTCCTGGGTTTCGGCGAAGAGGTTGCGGATCTTGTCGAAGACGCCCGTGTACGTCGCCGGGTTGGAGCGCGGCGTGCGGCCGATGGGCGACTGATCGACCTGGACGAGCTTGTCCAGGTGCTCGATGCCTTCGACGCGCTTGGCGCGGCCCGGCACCTGGCGGGCGCGGTTGAGCTTATTGGCCAGGGTCTTCGCCAAAATCTGGTTGACGACGGTGGACTTGCCCGAACCCGAGACGCCGGTGATGCACACCATGACACCCAGCGGTATTTCCACGTCGATGCCCTTGAGGTTATTCTCGCGGGCGCCGACGACCTTGAGCGTGCGGTCCTTATCGATCTCACGGCGGTGATCCGGCACGGCGAGCTCGCGGCGGCCGGAGAGGTAGGCGCCTGTGAGCGAGTCCTCGACCTTCTCAATGCCGGCCGGCTCGCCCTGGTAGACGATCTCGCCGCCGTATTCGCCGGCGCGCGGACCGACGTCCACAAGCCAGTCGGCTTCGCGGATAGTGTCCTCGTCGTGCTCGACGACGATGAGCGTGTTGCCGATGTCGCGCAGGCGCTTGAGGGTCTTAATGAGGCGCTGGTTATCGCGCTGGTGCAGGCCGATGGACGGCTCGTCGAGGACGTAGAGGACGCCGGCGAGGCCGGAGCCAATCTGCGTGGCGAGGCGGATACGCTGGGCCTCGCCGCCAGACAGCGTGGAGGCGCCGCGGTCGAGCGTCAAGTAGTTGAGCCCCACATCGAGGAGGAAGCGCAGGCGGGCCTGGATTTCCTTAAGGACGGCGCCAGCGATGATTTCCTCGCGGGATCCGAGCACGAGCGAGTCGAGAAACTCCGCGGCGTCCTCGATGGACAGCGCCGTGAGACCCGCGATGGACTGCTCGCCATGCGCGGTGGATTCCAGGCGCACCGCGAGAATTTCCGGCTTGAGACGCGTGCCGCCACAGGTCGGGCAGGCGACGCGGCGCGTGTACTGCAGGAGGCGGTCCTTCTGCGAATCGGAATCCGCGGTCTCGAGCTTGCGCTCGAGGAAGCCCACGGCGCCTTCGAAGGGCGCGGTCCAGTTGCGGGTGCGGCCGTAGCGGTTCTTATACCGGACGTTGACTTCCACGTCCGTGCCATAGATGAGCGCGTGGCGCTGCTCCTCGGTAAGTTCACTCACCGGGGTCTGCGGGTCGAAGCCAAGCGTCTTGCCCAGGCCTTCGACAAGTTTTACGAAATAGCGGGAGTTCGGCGAGGAATGCCACGGCTGAATGGCCTCCGTGGCAGGAGCGTCCGGGTCCGGGATGAGCAACTCCGTGTCCACCTCGAGGCGCGTGCCCAGGCCGTCGCAGGCCGGGCAGGAGCCGAAGGGCGCGTTGAAGGAGAACGCGCGCGGCTCGTATTCCTCGATGGTGAGTGTGTGCCCGTTGGGGCACGAGGTCTTCTCCGAGTACGTGTGAGTGAGCTCCTCGTTGTCCACGTAATCGATGGTCACGAGGCCATCGGCCAGCTTGAGCGCGGTCTCCACGGAGTCCGTGAGGCGCTGCTTCGCCGAGGCCTTGACCTGCAGGCGGTCGACGACCACATCGATAGTGTGCTTGATCTGCTTCTTCAGCTTCGGCGGATCCGTGAGCTGGTGGATCTCGCCGTCCACGCGGACGCGGGAAAAACCTTGCGCGGACAGGTCCGCGAAGAGGTCGACGAATTCGCCTTTGCGCTTGCGCACAACGGGCGCGAGGACCTGGAACTTGAGCTTCTCCTCGTTCTCCAGCACGGTATCAACGATCTGCTGCGGGGTCTGACGCTCGATGACGGCGTCACACACCGGGCAGTGCGGCGTGCCCGCACGAGAGAAAAGCAGGCGCAGATAGTCGTAGACCTCCGTAATCGTGCCCACCGTCGAACGCGGGTTGTGGTTCGTCGACTTCTGGTCGATGGACACCGCCGGCGAGAGACCGTCGATAAATTCCACGTCCGGCTTGTCCATCTGGCCCAAAAACATGCGCGCATAGGAGCTCAGCGACTCGACGTAGCGGCGCTGGCCCTCCGCGAAGATGGTGTCAAACGCGAGTGAGGACTTTCCCGAACCGGACAAGCCAGTAAAGACGACCATCTTGTCGCGGGGGATGTCAATGTCGACGCCTTTGAGGTTGTGCTCGCGGGCGCCGCGGACGATGAGGCGATCTGCCACTAGTTTTCTTTCCCTTCTTAGCGGGCGCGTCATCCCGTTCCCGCGCTACGCGAGAAGGGGCGGCCCGGTTGGGTTGTGCTCCGAACTTTAAAAATACCCGTAGGGTTGTCACTATGACTAACGCACTGAAATTAGAACATATTTCCGTCAGTGAGATGGACAACAACTGCTACCTGCTTCACGACGGTACACACGGCCTCCTCATCGACGCCGCCGATGACGCCCCGGCCATCCTCCAGATGGCGCGCGATACCGGCGTGACCATCGACGCCGTCCTCACCACGCACCGCCACTGGGATCACGTCCGCGCACTCGAGGAGATCCTCCGCGAGACCGGCGCCACGCATTACGCGGCCTTCCTCGACTCTCCCGCCCTGCCCGCGCCCGTCGACGTCGAGCTGCAGCACGGCGACCACATCGATTTCGCCGGCAAGGAGCTGCCCATTATTATTCTGCGCGGCCACACGCCAGGCGGCGCGGCGCTGGCGGCATCGATAGACGGCGTGACCAACCTCTTTGTGGGCGACAGCCTCTTCCCGGGTGGCGTAGGCAAGACCAATTCGGAGAATGATTTCGTCCGTCTTTATAAAGATGTAACCGAGCGTCTTTTTGATGTTTACCCGGACGAGACCATCGTGCGCCCTGGCCACGGCAAACCCACGACGTTGGGCGACGAGCGCCCGCACCTGCCTGAGTGGTGGGAGCGCCGCTGGTAGGCCATTCGGTTCACCCCACCCCTGTGTTTTTCGCCCCGTCACGCGGTAATCCCGCGTACTCTGGGCACTAGTTAATGATCCAATAAACCGCAAGGAGAAAATTAGGCATGATCCGCAAGATTGCTCGCCCCGCACTGGCTTCCGTATTCGTCTGGGACGGTGTCGACACGCTGCGCAACACCTCGGACCACGTCAAGGAGACCGAGTCGCTGCTCAAGAAGCTCCGCACGGTCGTGCCGGCCCAATACAAGGGCTACATCCCCAACGACCCGGAGCTCGTTGCCCGCGGGCTGGGCAGCGCTAAGGTCGGCGCTGGTTCCCTCTTCGCCCTCGGCAAGGCGCCGCGCACCTCGGCCGGTATCCTCGCTGCTACCCAGCTGGCGACCCTCCTGGGCCGCAATGCTTTCTGGGAGGCCAAGGATAAGGCCGAGAAGGAATCCCAGCGCAACGGTTTCGTCACCAACGCCGCGCTCCTCGGTGCCCTGGCCATCCTCACCCAGGACACGGAGGGCAACCCGTCCCTGCGCTGGCGCGCACAGGACGTCACCAAGCGCACCTCTAAGAAGGTCCAGGCGGCGCTGCCCACCAAGTCCGAGTCCGAGAAGTTCGCAGACAACGTCTCCAACCGCGCCCAGGAGTTCTCCTCCCAGGCCCAGGATTGGATCAACGACACCTCGGAGAAGGCTCAGGCCTACGTCGACGACAACCGCGACGACTGGGAGAAGGCCGGCCGTAACTTCCTCGACACCGCCAAGTCCTACGTCGAAGACGCCCGCGAGGCTGTTGAGGGCTTCATCGATGACAACGCGGATGACTGGAAGAAGCAGGGCCAGGACTTCCTCGCCGCTGCCCAGGACAACTCGAAGACCGCCCGCAAGGCTCTGGTGAAGAACGCCTCCAAGGCACAGGCCCGCGCCGATAAGGCCGTCTCCCGGATCGACGTTGCCCGCAACCAGCGCAAGGCAGCAAAGAAGGCCGACCAGCTGCAGGCCAAGGCTGACAAGGCTATCGCTAAGGCACTGAAGAAGCTGGGCGACCGCATCTAGTCTCCCGCTCCCACGCGGCGAACGACACCACGTCGTTCGCCGCGTGCCGCGTTTTTCTTCGCACAGGCGTATGCTGATCCGTCTGCATTTCTTATGCCGGCGCACTCGCGCCGCCTATGTCCGCGTCACGCCAAGGAGTCTGCCTCATGCCGAATTCATCCCCAGATTCTTCCCAGCATCTCGGCGCCACCACCCACGCCATCGGCGCCGAGCAGGCGTATGTCGACGGCCTGTTCCAACGCCTTGACGACGAGGTCGCTGCCTCCAACGAGCGCCTGCGCCAGGTCATGCTCGACGTCGATCCGCAGAACCCGGACTCGGACGCCCTCGTGCGCCGCGAGACGGAGTACCACGCCCTCCAGGGCAAGCTGGACAAGCTCAACCTCGCGCAGCTCGGCCTCGTCTTCGGCCGCATCGATATCGACGCCCCGGGCGACAACCCCACCGAGGAGGGCCTCGACCGCCGCTACATCGGTCGCATGGGCCTGGACGACCGCGAGGACGACTACCGTACGCTGCTGCTCGACTGGCGCGCGCCCATGGCCCGCCCCTTTTACCTCGCGACCACGGCTCAGCCCGAGGGCGTTACCCTCCGCCGCCACATTCGGACGAAGGGTCGCACCGTCACCGGCATCAACGACGAGGTGCTCTCCGGCGCCGAGCTTGGCCGTGCCGCCTCCAGCGACGTCGCTGGAGAGTCCGCCCTCCACGCCGCGCTGCAGCGCGCCCGCACGGGCCACATGGCCTCCATCGTCGAGACCATCCAACGCGAGCAGGACGAGATCATTCGTGACGCCACGCGCGGCGTCATGGTCGTCGAGGGTGGCCCCGGCACCGGCAAAACCGCCGTCGCGCTCCACCGCGTGGCCTACCTCCTCTACAACCACCGCGACCTGCTCGCCAGCACCGGCGTGCTCATCATCGGGCCGAACCCGACGTTCCTCGATTACATTTCGCGCGTCCTGCCCGAGCTCGGCGAGACCGGCGTCGTGCTCGCCACCGTGGGCTCGATGTTCCCCGGCGTGGAGGGCACGCAACCCGAGTCGCTCGACGCCCGCGAAGTAAAAGGCTCGGAGGCCATGGTTGAAATTCTCACCAACGCGGTGCGCGCCTACCAAACGCTCCCCGAATCAGCCGCGACCCTGCGCGTGGATAACCTCGACCTCACTGTGACACCGGCGATGGTCAAGGCCGCGCGCACCCGCGCACGGCGCTCGCGCCGCCCGCACAATGACGCGCGCGGCGCCTTCGCGGAACACCTTATCGATCAGCTCGCCCGCCAACTCGCAGACAAGATCGGTGCTGACCCGCTCGGCGGCGAGAACCTCCTCGGCCAGGCGGACATCGATCAGCTCCACGATGATCTCGCGGAGACCCGCGTCGTCACTGACTTCATCGACGAGCACTGGCCGGAGCTTACGCCCACGCAGGTCCTCGCGGAGCTCCTCGGCGCCCGCGACGCCATCGACCTCGCCGCGGACGACTACGACGACGAGACGCGCGAGGCGCTCTACCGCGCCGACGCGGAGGCGTGGAGCGCCTCCGACGCTGCACTCCTCGACGAGCTCGCCGTCCTCATCGGCATGCCCGACCCCCAGCAACAGCAGGAAGCCGAAGACCGCGCGTGGCGCGAGCAGATCGCGGACGCCGAGGACGCCCTCGACATCCTGTCCTCGTCAGATTCCACAGATAACGACGACGACATGTTCGACGCGGAAATCCTCTCCGCTGCCGACGTCATCGACGCCGAGCACCTCGCCCGCCGTCAGGAGGTCCGCGACCACCGCACGACGGCGCAGCGCGCCCAGGCTGACCACACGTGGGCCTACGGCCACGTCATCATCGACGAAGCCCAGGAGCTCACGCCCATGGAGTGGCGCATGGTCTTCCGCCGCAGCCCCTCGCGTTGGATGACGCTCGTCGGCGACACCGCGCAAACCGGCTCCCCCGCAGGCGTCGACTCCTGGGCCGAAACCCTCGAGGCCTTCGTCGGCACCCGGTTCCGTCACCACGAGCTCACGGTCAACTACCGCACGCCCGAGCCCGTCACCGAGGTAGCCAATCGCCTGCTCGCCGTCATCGACCCCGACGCCACGCCGGCCCAGGCCGTCCGCGACGGCGAGCCAGTACGCTTCCTCGCGGGCGCCGACGAACTCGACGCCGAAACCGCCGCCGCGCTCGACGCCGCGCGAGACGCGGTGGGCTCCGAGACAGTTTCATTCACCGATTCCGAAGGCCGCCTTCACGCCGTGATCACCGCCGCCACCGCGGAGTCAGTCAAGGGCCTCGAGTTCGACCACGTCACCGTCATCGAGCCGCAGGCCATTGTCGAGGCCTCGCCACAGGGCTGGCAGAACCTCTACGTCGCCGTCACCCGCGCGACGCAGACGCTCACCATCGTCGGCCCGCTGCCCGCCGAGGTCCCCGAAAGCTAACACACCCGAGGGACACGGTCGGGCGAGGTTCCGTAGTCTGGGGCCATGGCACTCTCAGATATTGTCCGTAAGGCTGAACGGACCATCAACGACTACAACGTGCGGCGCAGCGCCGCGCGTGGCTGGCTTCCTCAGGTCACTGCCTACAAGGGCTATGGCTCCGAGGAGACTGTCCACGTGCTGGGCCGCGTGCTCTACGCCGATCCCTCAGCCCCCGAGAACGAGGCGTGGGCGCAGCGCGGCTACCGCCAGTTCTTCACTGTCCAGGCCCCCGGCATCCCCGTGCGCGTGACCGCGGGCGAGGCCTCCGCCACGACGCACTCCACGGCGCAAGGCTACGTGGACGTCCAGCTCCATGGGCACGGGCTCACACCCGGCTGGCACGACGTGACCATCGAGGTCCTCGCAGATCCCAACGCTGGTATCCCCGCAGACCAGCCGCCCACGACGGCGGAGGTTCTCATCGTCGGCGACGACCAGGATGTCGGCATCGTGAGCGATATCGATGACACGGTGCTCATCACCTGGCTGCCCCGCGCCCTGACCGCCGCCTGGAACTCCTGGGTCAAGCGCACACATACCCGCCAGCCGGTACCGGGCATGGCGCGCTTCTACGAGAAGCTACGCGAAGACCACCCCAACGCGCCCGTCATCTACCTGTCCACCGGCGCCTGGAATACCTTCGATACCCTCGAGACCTTCCTCGAGCACAATGGCCTGCCCAAGGGCCCCATGCTGCTCACGGACTGGGGTCCCACGCCCACCGGCTTGTTCCGCAGCGGCAAGGAGCACAAGCGCGTCCAGCTGCGCAACCTGTTCATTACGTTCCCGCAGATGAAGTGGATTCTCGTCGGCGACGACGGGCAACACGACCCGCTCACGTACGGCGACGCAGCCGAGGAGCACCCAGACCGCGTCCAGGCCATCGCTATCCGCAATCTCACCCCGGGCGAGCAGCTGCTCTCCCACGGTTCGCTCACCCCGCTCGTGGACGAACGCGACTCTGCGCTCGCCCCGCTCCCCTTCATCCAGGGCGCGGACGGCAACGAACTCCTCGAGGCCTACCGTGCGAGGGAATTCTAAACCGAAGTTTCTACACCTTGGTTTCTGAAACCGCACACGACGAAGCCGGCCGGACTGAATGAAAATTCAGGCCGGCCGGCTTTCTGTTCGCGGCGCGCTCGGCGCGACCACCGTCTTAGTTGACAGTGTGGACGATCATCACGTCGCAGTCTGACTGGCGGGCAACGTCGGCCGGGACGGAGCCCAGCAGACGACCGGTCAGGGAGTTGATACCGCGGTTACCCACAACGAGGAGGTCGGCGCCGAACTCGTTAACGATGGCCATGAGGGCCTGCACCGGGGTGCCCGGGCGCACGGCGGTCTCGATGTTCTTCACGCCGAACTTCTCTGCATGCTCGCGACCTGCGGAAAGGTTTGCCTTCGCCTTGTCGTCGCCCAGGATGGTTACGGAGTCCTGACGCAGGGTCTTGGACGCCTCTTCCTTGTTCTCGTAGTACGCGCAGCCGATAATCAGCGTGGCGTCGAAAGCGGCAGCAATCTTGGCTGCGCGCTCCACTGCAAGCAGGGAGGACTTGGAACCATCGGTACCGACGACAATCTTGTTGTAATCGCTCATGGCGGCCTTTCATAAAGGGGTAATCTCAGTCGATTTCCCAGTCTAGCCACATTTGGCAGGTTTAGCGATCCTCCGTTGTGTGCGCCACAACGACATCGACGTATGCCTTGCGCATCAGCTCCGTCGCCACGGACCCCATGACGCGGTCGCGCACAGAATTGCGACCCTTGTTGCCCACCACGAGCAGGTCAACCTGGTGGTACTTGCCCACCTCGAGCATCGTCGCCACCGGGTCGCCGGACTTCGCAATAATGCGCACCTTGCTCGCGCCCTCCTCCGCGGCAACATCCTGGGCGGACTTGAGGAAGGTCTGCGACATGTCTTCGGAGATAATCGGCGTTTCCGCAGTCCCGCCCGAGCGCGTGCCCACGTTTTCGTGGCTGCCGAACGCGGAAACAATGATGAGCTCCGCGTCGTACGCCGCCGCCATCGACGCTGCAGTGCGCACGGCACGCAGCGAGGTATCAGAGCCGTCCGTTCCCACCGCAATAGTCTTGTACCGCATGAGAGAATTCCTTTCACATCAACGCTTGAGAAGAAGTGACGGCGCCCCACTCATGGTGCGATTCGTCACACACTACTTTTGAGTATAAACGCGCGCACGAATCCGCGGCGGGCGTGTGCCGCGCCAGCTGCCGCGCGCGACATCGGTCGCTAAATGCCCGCCTCCTTGAGACCGCGCAGTTCCTTCTTCAAATCCATGATCTCGTCGCGCAGGCGGCCGGCTAGCTCGAACTTGAGCTCGCGCGCTGCCTCGCCCATCTGCGCCGTGAGATCGTCGATGAGTTTCTGAACTTCCTCCGTCGCCATGGACGAGACATCCGGACGCTCCACCATGGACGCCGGGTCGGACGCGGCCGCCACGCCCTCGGGGGCATCGGCAGCATCCGCGTTCTCGTAGACTTGGTCAAGGATGTCCGCGATCTTCTTGCGCAGCGGCTGCGGGTCAATGCCGTGTTCCTTGTTGTAGGCAATCTGCTTCTCGCGGCGGCGCTCCGTCTCTTCGATGGCCTCGGCCATGGAGTCCGTGACCTTATCCGCATACATGATGACCTCGCCAGAGACGTTACGCGCGGCGCGACCGATGGTCTGGATGAGCGACGTCGTGGAACGCAGGAAGCCTTCCTTATCTGCGTCGAGGATGGCCACGAGCGAGACCTCTGGGAGGTCGAGGCCCTCGCGCAGAAGGTTGATGCCCACGAGCACGTCGTATTCGCCCAAGCGCAGCTGACGCAGGAGCTCAACGCGCTGGAGCGTATCGATATCGGAGTGCAGGTAACGTACCTTAATGCCGTGCTCGAGCAGGTAGTCCGTGAGATCCTCGGCCATGCGCTTGGTGAGCGTCGTGACCAACACGCGCTCCTGCTTCTCCGTGCGCGTGCGGATTTCGTCAATGAGGTCGTCGATCTGGCCCTTGGTCGGGCGCACTGTGACCTTCGGGTCGATGAGGCCGGTCGGGCGAATGACCTGCTCCACGTACTCGCCGTCGGATGCGGTGAGCTCGAAGTTGCCCGGCGTCGCCGACATATAGACGGTCTGTCCCACGCGCTCCTCGAACTCGTCGAAGGTGAGCGGCCGGTTATCCACCGCCGAAGGCAGGCGGAAGCCGAACTCCACAAGGTTGCGCTTGCGCGACATATCGCCTTCGAACATGCCGCCAATCTGCGGCACGGTGACGTGGGACTCGTCGATGATCGTAAGGAAGTCTTCTGGGAAATAATCGAGCAGCGTCGCTGGCGCCGAGCCCGCCGGGCGGCCATCGATGTGTCGCGAATAGTTCTCGATGCCGGAGCAGAAGCCGACTTGCTCGATCATCTCGAGGTCGTACTCCGTGCGCATGCGCAGGCGCTGGGCCTCGAGCAACTTGCCGCGGTTTTCTAGGTCTTCGAGGCGTTCCTTGAGCTCCGCCTTGATGTCCTCGACCGCGCGTGCCATGCGCTCCGGGCCCGCCACGTAGTGCGTCGCGGGGAAGATGCGAACCTCGTTGACCTGCTCGATGACGTCGCCGGTGAGCGGGTGGATGTAGTAGAGACCGTCGATGTCATCGCCGAAGAACTCGATGCGCACCGCGCGCTCCTCGTAGGCCGGTATGATATCCACGGTGTCGCCCTTCACGCGGAACGTGCCGCGCGTAAAACCAACGTCATTGCGCTCGTACTGAATGTCCACGAGCAGGCGCAGGAAGCGGTCACGATCTACCTCGTCGTCGACGTCGAGCAACACCGAACGGTCCAAGTAGGACTGCGGCGTACCCAGGCCATAGATACAAGAGACCGAGGAGACTACCACGACATCACGCCGCGAAAGCAGCGCCGAGGTCGCCGAGTGACGCAGACGCTCCACGTCCTCATTAATCGAAGAGTCCTTCTCGATGTAGGTATCCGTCTGCGCGATATACGCCTCCGGCTGGTAGTAGTCGTAGTACGAGACGAAGTACTCCACCGCGTTATTCGGCAGCAACTGGCGCAGTTCGTTGGCCAGCTGCGCGGCGAGCGTCTTATTCGGCGCCATGACGAGCGTCGGGCGTTGCTGCTTCTCAATGAGCCACGCGGCCGTCGCCGACTTACCGGTACCGGTCGCACCCATGAGGACGACGTCGCGCTCGCCGCGGCGCAGGCGCTCATCGAGCTCCGCAATCGCCGCGGGCTGGTCACCCGACGGGTTGTATTCGGAGACGACCTCGAATTTCTTCTCACTGCGCTCGATGTCGCTCACGACGCGGTGCTCGGATTCGGGAAGCAGGGGGTGTTCAGCAGCAAAAGCCATGCCGTCCAGTGTAGCGGCCGCGCCCATAAAGGCTTAGCCGGTAGCATCCCGCAGCGAGCGCTCCACTTCGCCTGTGGCTTCCCACACGGCGTCGCACCCCGAGCGGACCGGGCGCATGGCGGCATCGACACGCGTGCACAACTCCTTCCCATCCATGCACCGGCCTCCGATGCCGCCTCATCCACCGGTGCACAGGGCGGAGCGCAGCTCGACGGCCGCGTGATTATCGAAAGGCCCACAATCCCACGTTCCCATGCCCCTGGACCTTACTCCCCACAAGGAACAACTCACAGCGTCAACATGAACATTCGCGCGGCAAAACATTTAGACTAAGGCCCCATGAAGAAGTCCTCTCTCCTCAAGCTGTCCACGACCGCGGCAGCGATTGCCATCTTCCCGTTTACGGCCCTTGCCCCCACTCCGATCGCGCAGGCGGAGCACTGCACGTCCCAGTCCACCTCCCAGGTGGGAAGCCCCAAGGCCAATGCTGCTGCCGATCTCCTCGGTTCCTTCGCCGGCTCCTCTTTCGGCGGTTCCTCGCTCAGCCCCGCCCAGGCCGACGCCGTCAAGCAAGCGACGTCCACTGGCGTCGCCAAGCAGCTCATCACGGCTGAGGGCCCAACGCGCTCCATGCACTTCCTCACCGGCCCCTCCTCTCCGGACCGCACGGACCGCAAGTGGGGTATCACAAGCACGGACTTGGGCATCGCCTACCTCGATGACTCGGAAGAAAATACGCCGCGCATGTACCTCGCCTTCGGCGACACCTTCTCCTGCAGCGGCTCGGGCAACGGCTGGCGCTCCAACGTCTTGCTGCGCACCCGCGACTTCAACTACGGCGACGGCGTGAGCGTCCACCAAGCGCTCACCTCCGACGGCTGGCAAAGCTCCGGCACGGCCCGGGAGTTTATCTCCTCGGAGAAGAACCCAGGCGTCGAGCACACCACCATCCCCACCGCCGGCATCGAAATTAACGGCACCCACTACGTCGACTACATGTCCGTCAAGGAATGGCCGGAAAAGAAACCGTGGGTCACCAACTACGCTGCGACCATGAAGTCCACGGACGACGGCCGCACCTGGTCCGTCGTCGGTGACTCCACCCGCGTCAACGAGCACGCCACAAACGAGATCATCCTGCCGGGCCGCAAGGGCTACGACACCGGCAACGAGAAGCTCCAGATGTCCGCGTTCCTCCAGACCCCGGACAAGGACGGCTACGTCTACCGCTACTCCACCCCGAACGGCCGCGAGGGCACCGCATACCTCTCCCGCGCCAAGGAAAGCGAGTTCCCGTCCGAGTCCGCGTTCGAGTACTGGAACGGCTCCGGCTGGAGCGACGACCGCCGCGACCTTGAGCCGGTCTTCTGTCCTTCCAACCCCGGCAAGCTCGGCGAGATGTCCGTTGTCTACAACAAGTACATCAACAAGTACGTGGCGCTGTACCTCGACTCTGACAAGTACGCACTCGTCATGCGCACCGCCGATACGCCCGAGGGCGAATGGTCCGCGCCGCGTGAGCTCATCTCTGGCCATGATGTCCCAGAGCTCTACGGCGGTTTCATTCTGCCGAAGCTCGACGACCAGAACCTCTACTACGTCCTGTCGACGTGGGGCGACTACAACACCTACGTCATGCGCACCGACCTCGATTACGCCGTGAACAACCCGTCCGCGGATATCAGCGTCAAGGTCGTCGGCGACGTCGTCGCCGAAGGCAAGTAGCCTTTCTTTACTTCTTCACACGCACACCGCGCGCCGCCGGTCCTCGGACTGAGGCGCGCGGTTGCCGCATTTTTCGGCGAGGAAGGGACAAGAATCGGCTGCGGCGGCGCGACTTGTCGGCCAAAATGCGGGTGCGCTACTCGGCCGCCTCGATGGCGGCGGCGACGCGCTCGACCTGGGGTGCCAAGTCCTCAAGCACGCCGTTGTTGTCGATGACGTAGGTCGCCGCGGCCAGGCGCACCTCGTCGGGCACCTGCTGCGCGATGCGGCGGCGGGCGTCGGCCTCGTCGAGTCCGCGGTGGGCGACGAGGCGGCGCACGCGCTCCTCCACGTCGACGTCGACCACAAGGACCTCGTCCATGTCCTTATCGAGCCCATTGTCCACGAGCAGCGGCATATCGTAGACGCAGTACTCCACGCCAGCGGCGCGCGCCTCGGCGAAGCGCTCCTGTGTGCGCTCCTGGATGCGCGGGTGGGTAATGGCGTTGAGTTGCGCAGTGTGCTCAGCGTCGACGAAGGCGCGGCGGGCGAGCTCGGCGCGCTGGAGCGTGCCCGCCTCGTCGAGGATATCTGCGCCGAAGGCCTCCGCGAGTTCCCCGAGGGCTGGCTCCCCCGGCTCCACGATCTCGCGCGCTATCTGGTCAGCGTCCACGACGCTCCACCCGCGTTCCGCGAGCAGCCCCGCGACCGTCGACTTGCCGCTGCCAATACCACCAGTGAGTCCAATGAGCTTCATGGTGTTCAAGCCTACGACAGCCGCGGGCCACCGGCAGGAAAAACGCGAAGGCCGCCGCGACGAGCGCGGCGGCGAAGCGATCTGATTACTCTTCGGTCTTTGCCTTCGGCGTGACCGTGAGCAGCTGGTCGGACGGGGTCACCGCGCCGGCCTTGCCCTCGATGGAGAAGAACTTCGAGGTATTCGTGACGACAACCGGGGTAATGAGGTTGTAGCCCTTGGACTGAATGAACTCCTGGTCGAAGGTGATGAGTTTGTCGCCTGCAGAGACGCGCTGCTTCTTCTCGACGTGGACGGTAAAGCCCTCGCCAGCCAGCTCGACGGTGTCGAGACCGACGTGGATGAGCAGCTGGACGCCGTTATCGAGGCTCAGGCCGACCGCGTGGCCAGACTTCTGGACCGTGAGGATCTTGCCGTCGGCCGGAGCGTAGACCGTGTTGTCGGTCGGCTTGATGGCCATGCCCTCGCCGAGCTTGGCGCCAGCGAAGATGGGGTCCGGAACCTCGGACAGTTCAACAGCTTCGCCTTCGAGCGGCGAGTCGAGCTTGATGGCCTCGGAGGCCGGAGCGGCAACGGCAACGGCGGCCGGGGCTGCAGCGGCGGCTGCGGCAGGGGCGGCATCGGCAGCCGGGGTGAGAACCTCGACCGGCTCCTTGCCCTCAGCCTCGCGCTCGGCAGCAATCTGGGCGCGGATTTCATCGCGCTCCTCCGGGGAACGGTAGTCGAAGAAGACGACAAGGAAGAAGGAGACGAAGAATGCCACGGCGATACCGATGAGGTAGCCACCCCACGGGTCCATTGCCGGGAAGGTGAGCAAGGAAGTGAAGACGAAGGCGTTGGCCTTCACGTCGAAGATGCCCATCACGACACCGCCAGCGAAGCAGCCTGGAAGGAGGCGCGGGTAGGTCTTCTTAAAGCGCAGAACAATACCGTACAGGGAAGGCTCGGAAACACCGCCAAGGAGACCTGCGGCGAGGCCACCCGTGGAGACCTGACGCATGGACTTGTTGTGTTCCTTAATGGAGACAACGAGGACGCCGGCGACGAGACCGAAGCAGGCAAAGTTCCAGGCACCCATCGGCCCCTGAATGAAGTCGTAACCCAGGGTGGCGAGGTTCTGCACCATAATCGCGTTGAGCGGCCAGTGAAGGCCCAGCGGGACGAGGAACGGGTACAGCAGCGGGATGACGATGGCAAGGACGAACGGCGAGAAGCTATTGACGGCGGCCAGGAAGTTAGAAATGCCGTTACCAATACCAATGCCGAATGGGCCGAGCAGGAAGGCCGTGAGCGGAATCATGATCAGCAGCGAGAAGAACGGCACGAACACCATATGCAGAGAGCTTGGGATGATCTTCTTCAGGCCCTTTTCCACCCAGTACAGACCGATAGCAGCGAGCAGCGGCGGGAAGACCTGGGACGAGTAGTCGTTGAGGATGAGCGGCAGACCGAAGATTTCCACCTTCTGCGCGTCGCCGCCTAAGAACGTGGTCGTCTCAGCGATATTCGACAGCCCCATGAACTCCGGGGTAAGCAGTGCGGCTGGGATAGCGGCACCGACCCACTCGTTCGCGCCCAGCTTCTTCGCCGCCGTGGCGCCAATCATGATGGGCAGGAAGTAGAAGACAGACTTCCACATGGCGTGCATGAGCTGGAAGCCCGCCGGCTGATCCGCCATGTCTGCGCGGAAGTCCTGGATATTGAACGTATCGGCCAGAATGAGAACCGTGATGATGAGTGAGGCACCCAGCAGCGCCCACAGGATAGGGCGGAAGGTGTCTGACAGGAACTCAAAGCAGTAGTCGACCCACCCGGTCTTGCGGATGCCGCCGTACTCCTTCTTGCCGTCGGCACCGATCTTCGGGCCGCGTGCGTTGCCCTTGTGCTCGCCCGACGGATTGACGCCCGGCTCCTTGATAATGGCCTGGTAGTAGTCGGCGACGCCGCCGCCCATGACGACCTGGTAACCGTGCTCACCCTGGTGCACGGTGCCGAGAACGGCTTTGTCAGATTCGAGAGTCTTCTCGTCAATCTTGGATGGGTCAGCAAGCTGAAAACGCAAGCGCGTTGCGCAGTGCGTCAGAGACGTAATGTTGTCAGCGCCACCAATATTTTTGATGATGTGCTGCGCGGTATCTTTGGTCGATGCCACGGCGTACTCCTCTTCATTGAGACGTAAGGTGATAACCACTCAGCGTGCGGCTATATCATTGTGAAGATTACTCTAATCCGGGCATGACCAAAAGATCATAGACGCCCGATTGCGTTTTAACGCACGCTTAATAGTGACAAAAGGCAAGGTCACTGCTGAACAATCGTTTCGCGGCGGTCGCGCGAGTTCCAAAGATCACACCACCGGGTTGCATGAGTCACGTGTGCGGACCGTGGCACAACCCGGGAGCTCGGAACACCACCGGACGCGGCGTCGCTTTCGAGTGCGGCGTTGTCTTCACCAAGACACGCACAGGCCGCCGCCTGATTGTTTCCGCAATCAGACGGCGGCCTAGTTCGTACGCGGTGCTTTAGGCACCGGCACGAGCGAAAGGCGTACAGCCTTTAGTTGCCAGCGAGCTTGTCGCGCAGAGCAGCGAGCTGCTCATCGGAAGCCAGCGAACCGTGGGTCTCGTTGTCGTTCGATGCCGGAGCTGCATCGGCGGACTCGGAGGAGTAGTTCGAAGCCTCGGACTGCTGGGCGGCCTCGGCGGCAGCTGCACGGTTGCGCTCGATCTGAGCGGTGTGCAGGTTGAAGCGACGCTCGGACTCGGCGTAGCGAGCCTCCCAAGCCTGACGCTGCTCGTCGAAGCCTTCCTTCCACTCGTTGGTCTCCGGATCGAAGCCCTCGGGGAAGACGTAGTTGCCCTGCTCGTCGTAGGAGTCGGCCATGCCGTACTTCGACGGATCGAACTCGTCGGTGTAGTCCTCGTCTGCCTGCTTAACAGACAGGGAGATACGACGACGCTCGAGATCGATGTCGATGACCTTGACCATGACTTCCTGGCCAACGGTGACGACCTGGTCCGGAACCTCCACGTGGCGCTGAGCCAGCTCGGAGATGTGAACGAGGCCCTCGATGCCCTCTTCGACGCGAACGAACGCACCGAACGGAACGAGCTTGGTGACCTTGCCCGGGACGATCTGGCCCACAGCGTGGGTGCGGGCGAAGACGCGCCACGGATCTTCCTGGGTAGCCTTCAGGGACAGGGAGACGCGCTCGCGGTCGAGATCAACGTCGAGAACCTCAACAGTGACCTCGTCGCCAACGGTGACGACCTCAGACGGGTGGTCGATGTGCTTCCAGGACAGCTCGGAAACGTGAACCAGGCCGTCGACACCGCCGAGATCGACGAAGGCGCCGAAGTTGACGATGGAGGACACGACACCCTTGCGGACCTGGCCCTTCTGCAGCTGGTGCAGGAACTCAGAGCGGACCTCAGACTGGGTCTGCTCGAGGTATGCACGGCGGGACAGAACAACGTTGTTACGCTGCTTGTCGAGCTCGATGATCTTGGCTTCCAGCTCCTGGCCGATGTACGGCTCCAGGTCGCGGACGCGACGCATCTCGACGAGCGATGCCGGCAGGAAGCCGCGCAGGCCGATGTCGAGGATGAGGCCGCCCTTGACGACCTCGATGACGGTACCGGTAACCGGCTCGTCCTTGGCCTGCAGATCCTCGATGGCGCCCCAGGCACGCTCGTACTGAGCACGCTTCTTGGACAGGATCAGGCGGCCTTCCTTGTCCTCCTTGGTAAGAACAAGTGCGTCGATGGTGTCACCGACCTCGACGACCTCGTCCGGGTCAACGTCATGCTTGATGGACAGCTCGCGGGACGGGATAACGCCCTCGGTCTTGTATCCGATGTCAAGCAGAACCTCGTCGTGGTCGACCTTGACGACGGTGCCCTCAACGATGTCACCATCGTTGAAGTACTTGATGGTCGCGTCGACGGCGGCGAGGAAATCCTCAGCGGTTCCGATATCGTTGATCGCAACCTGAGGGGTGTTAGAAGTAGGCATGTAAGAAATGCTCCGAATGTGGTGTAGGAGGTCGTAAATGGACATTTACGTGTCATCTCAAAACGTCCCGCGACCAGCGCAAAGCTGCACTAGTTGGAGGATGGTTTTGATCCCGTCGCTGCACCCTTCGAGGCTCTCCTACGGTAGCCGGGAAGCGCGCGCGGCATAGACACGCCTTTAACATCTTACATACTCGCAGCTCACTACACAATGGTGACGCGCCCACCGCACACAATCGACGCTACGCGCGGCCAGCGCGGCTCGCGACAATAACAATCGGAGAAACAATGCCTATTCGGACGCCATCGCAGGCAAATCGGACATTTTGGGACCAGGACGCCGCCCGATACCACTCGGAACATCCTGAGTATCTCTCAAGTTTCTATTGGTGCCCGGAGATGCTGCACGAGCGCGACGCCCACCTGTTAGGCGACGTCCGAGGCAAGCGCGTCCTGGAGCTCGGCTGCGGTTCCGCGCCGTGTACCGCATGGTTGCGTGGCGAGGGCGCCTACGCCATCGGCATGGATATCTCGCGCGCCATGTTGGACCGTGCCCCGGAAGGCGCTCCCCTCGTCCAGGCCGACGCGCTCGTCCTCCCCTTCGCCGACAACACCTTCGACGTTGTCTTCTCCGCCTTCGGCGCGCTCCCCTTTATTGAAAATCTCGACGCTGCGCTTGCCGATGCCGCCCGCGTCCTGCGCCCCGCAGGCCGCTTCGCCGCCGCAGTCCCCCACCCCATGCGTTGGATTTTCCCGGACGACCCGCAGGCGCTTACCGCCGAGATGAGTTACTTCGACGGCGCCTACCTCGAGCACTCGCCCGACGGCGAGCTCACCTACGCCGAGTTCCACCGCACCATGGGCCAGTGGCTGCGTGCCCTCCAGACCGACGGGCCGTTCCGCATCGTGGACCTCATCGAGCCGGAGTGGCCCGAGGATCTCACCACGACGTGGGGACAGTGGTCGCCGCTGCGCGGGGAGATCTTCCCCGGAACCGCCATCTTCTGCTGCGTGAACGAGAAACGCTAGGCTTATCCACCATGCGTGATAATGCCCTCTTGCTCGTGCGCCGCGGACTGGCGTGGTGGATCGACGGCCTTCTCGTCGCCGTCGTTGTCATCGCGGTGCGCGCGGCCTGGCTTGCACTCGCCGACCCGGCCTTCAACGTCGAGGCGCTGCTCACTCCCCTGGTCTTCTTCGCCTACCGCGTAGGCCTCGAGGGGTGGAAGAACACCTCGCTCGGCAAGTGGTCTCTGCGACTCGAGATCCTCGCAACACGCCGCGGCGTCGTGGGCGCGGCGCTGCGCAACGCATACCTCCTCCTGCCGCTGCTCATCCTCACCGGCGCGGGCTGGGCGCAGTACACGACCGAGATCGTTGTCGCGGTCCTGGCGCTCAGCGTGCTTGCCGTGGGCCAGACTCCCTTCGACCTGCTCGCGGGCGCGATGGTCGAACGACACTCCTAGAGTGCTTTAAAGGCGCGGCGGAGCTTCGGCTGCGCGTAAGCCGGGATGCCACGGTCCTCGATGCCTGCCTTCGTCCACATGCCGCGCACTTGGCCGTCGACGACGACGGGCCGACGGAACACCCCGCGGTTGCCGGGCACGAGGACCTCGTGAGTCTGCACGTCCATCGCGAAGAGACGGTCCTGGTAGCCAAGGATGTATTCGTCGAAACCACCGAGAAGGAAGGCCGTGCGCGGAGTGGGTGCGGGCGCGTCAAGGGCGATGACCTGACCATCACGCACTTCGAGGTCATCCGGCAGGTCGCGCGCGGCCGCGGCGATGGTGCGCTTGGGTAGCTTCGACCACCACGCGAAGTCATCGAGCGTCGCCGGCGCATGCGTCCGGAAGTAGCGCGTGGCGAGCTCCGTGACGGCCGCCCGGCGCGCGGCCTCCGTCTCGCCGAAGACCTCGGCGAGACCCGGCAGGCGCAACCGCGTGACGAGCTGCTCCCGCCCCGTGTAATAGACGAGGTTTTCCTCCATGAGCGTGCGCAGCACCCGGTACTGCGGCAGCTCCGGATGAAGGCGCGTGGCCAGGGCCTTAAACTCGGCGCGGCTAAAACCGGATTCCGGAATCTCTTCGAGGACGTCGCGGAATTGCCCGACGTGTTCCTTGAACGGCCGCGCGCAGAGGTCCGTCATCCAGCCCATGTCCGCGCGCGTCCCCACGAACAACGTGTTGCGCATGGGATAACCGCGCACCAGCTCGGCCCAGTCCGCATCGGTGAGCTGACCGCCACGCAGCTCCAGCGAGAGCAACGCCGAGGCGACGTCTTGGCCTTGCATGAGACCGAAGGCGGAGGCGGCATCGGCAGGCGAGGCCCAACGGCGAGTGCTCAGGCCTTGGGTGGCGAGGCGGGCGCGGCCGAGCGCGCGGTTAGTGGCCTGCGGCATCCCAGTCCGTGCCCTCGCCGGTGGAGACCTCGAGCGGAACCTTGAGCTCGATGGCGGAATCCATCTCGCGCTCGAGGATGGCCTTGACCTCGTCGCGCTCGCCCGACGCGACCTCGACGACCAATTCGTCGTGAACCTGCAGCAACACGCGGGACTTCATGCCGCGCAGCTCACGGTCGACGCGGATCATGGCGATCTTGATAATGTCCGCCGCCGTGCCCTGGATCGGCGCGTTGAGTGCGGCGCGCTCAGCGTTCTCGCGGGCCAGGCGGTTATCCGAGTTGAGCTCCGGCAGGTAACGGCGGCGGCCGAAAATGGTCGCGGTGTAGCCGTCCTTGCGGGCCTGCTCGACGACCTCGGAGAGGTAGCGCTTCACGCCGCCGAAGCGGTCAAAGTACGCCTCCATGATGGTCTTCGCCTCGCCAGCCGGGATGCCCAGCTGCTGGGACAGGCCGAAGGCGGACAGACCGTAAACGAGACCATAGGACATAGCCTTGACGCGGCGGCGCAGCTCGGGCGTGACCTCGTCGACGGGGACGTCGAAGACCTTCGAACCGACGTAATTGTGGAGGTCCTCGCCCTCGCGGTAAGCCTCGATGAGCCCTGGGTCGTCCGACAGGTGAGCCATGACGCGCATCTCGATCTGTGAATAGTCCGCGGTAAGCAGCGTCTCGTAGCCGTCGCCGACGACGAAGGCGGAGCGAATCTTACGGCCTGCTTCAGTACGCACCGGGATATTCTGCAGGTTCGGCTCGGCGGACGAGAGTCGACCGGTCGAGGCAACCGTCTGGTTAAACGTCGTGTGAATGCGCCCGTCCGGCTGCACCGTCTTGATAAGGCCCTCGAGGGTGACCTTGAGCTTTTGGTACTCGCGGTGCGCGAGGAGGTGGTCGAGGAACGGATGCGGGTGCTCCGCGGCAAGCTGCTCGATTTCTTTCGCGGCCGTGGAGTAGCCGGTCTTTGTCTTCTTCGTCTTCGGCAGATCGAGCGTCTCGAAGAGGACGACCTGAAGCTGCTTGGGCGAATTGAGGTTGAGCTTGTCGTCTTCAGCAATCTCGCGCGCGGCCTGCTCCTGCTGCGCGACCTGCTCGGCAAAGAGCTCGAGTTGGTCCTCGAGGCGACTCATGTCCACCGCGATGCCGGTGGCCTCCATGCGCGCGAGGATGCCTGCGAGCGGCAGCTCGAGGTCGGCGTAGAGTTCGAGCGAGTCGATCTCCTCGAGGTCCGCCGTGAGCACCACGGCCAGCTCCGCGATGGCGAGCGCCGATTCGACGAGCGAGGTGTCCTCTAGCAGTGAGAGTTGATCGCTGGGCGTGCCCACCGTGCGCTGCAGGTGGCGCTGGTACACGTCCGAGAGCTCGTAGGTGCGCTGACCTGGACGCAGCAGGTACGCCGCCAGCGCCGTGTCGTGCGCGACGCCCGCCAGCTCAATGCCGCGGCCCAGCAGCATGTGGTATGCCGCCTTGGAGTCGTGTAGATACTTCTGCGCTGCTTCGTCTTCAAACCAGGCCTTGAGCGCCTTATCGTCTGCGGCGTCCAAGTCCGCGAGCTCGAGCTGGACGCCGTGGTGTTCCGCATCGACGAGCGCAAGGGCCGACGCATCGCCACGACCGGGCTGGCCGTTGCCTTGGACAAAGACGGCGACGCCGCTCTTTCGCTCGCCGGCGGAGCCGGTGAGCCAGCTGGCCAGTTCGCCGGGGTTGAGCTCATCCACAGTCACTGTCGGCGCATCGGCCGGCTGCGACTCCGGCGCGCTACCGCCATCGTTGGGGATAGCGGCCAACACGCGCTCACGCAGGTTAGTACCGAACTCGAGCTCATCGAACTTCGCGGCGACCTCGGCGACAGCCGCGCCCCTAAATGCGAGATCGTCCGGGCCGACCTCAAGGTCCATGTCCGTGATCATCTGCGTGAGCGTGCGGTTCATCTTCACCTGCTCGATGCGGTCGCGGAAGTTCTGGCCCGCCACGCCCTTAATCTCATCCGCGTGGGCGACGAGCTCGTCGAGCGAACCGTACTGGAGGATCCACTTGGTGGCGGTCTTCTCGCCGACCTTAGGCACGCCCGGCAGGTTATCCGACGGGTCGCCGCGCAGCGCCGCGAAGTCCGGGTATTGCGCCGGGGTGAGCTGGTACTTCTCCTCCACCGCGGCGGGCGTAAAGCGATGCAGCGTCGACACGCCGCGCATAGGATAGAGCACCGTCGTCGTGTCGTTGACGAGCTGCAGGTAGTCACGGTCGCCGGTGACGATGAGTGTGTCGTAGTTCGTCGCCTCCGTTGCGAGCGTGGCCACGATGTCGTCGGCCTCAAAGTTCTCGCGCGAGAGCGTCGTAATGCCCAGCGTCTGCAGGACCTCACGGATGAGCTCAACCTGGCCGCGGAACTCCTCCGGCGCGGCCTCGCGCTGCGCCTTGTACTCCGGGAACATCTCCGTGCGGAACGTCTTGCGTCCCACGTCGAAGGCCACGGCCATAGAATCCGGTTTCTCCTCGGCCACGATATTGGCCAGCATGGACAAAAATCCGTAGACCGCGTTGGTGTGCTGGCCGCCAGTCGTAGAGAAGTTCTCCGCCGGCAGCGCGTAGAACGCGCGGAAAGCCATGGAGTGGCCGTCGATGAGCAAAAGGCGAGGAGTCGTTGAGTCAGTCACCTGGCCCATCCTAGAGGCCATGGGCCGCTGCTCGCCGGATGGGTGTACCGATTAGGACGCCGCGAGCGCTCTCCGCTAAAGTATGTCCCAGCGTTTTCAAACGCGTGCGCCCCTGTAGCCCAATTGGCAGAGGCAACGGATTCAAAACCCGTTCAGTGTGAGTTCGAGTCTCACCAGGGGCACAATCATCGCCGGTCAGAGACATTTCTGGTCGGCGATTGTGCATGCATAGCGCACGAATCGACTCAATGTCCCAAGAAATCCTCCCGCCAGCGAACCGCTGGGGAGAAATATCAGCCTATGTACGCTCGGTGATCATCAACGCTCAGGACGAGCAGACGGCGCCCCTCCACGGTTGTGCCGGCCGGATCCGCGCGACGCAGCATTCCAGATCGCCGTGGTGGTTTCACCAGTACTCGCCCGCGCGGCAGTCCACTTTGTGCACCTGTCCCCTATATCTTGGGGCTCATGCATTACATACTCAACGCCGTGCGCGGCGCTCTCATCGGCATGGCCGAGCTCGTCCCGGGCATTTCGGGCGGCACGGTGGCGCTCATCGTCGGCATCTACGAGCGCGCCCTGCGCAACGCCAACTTCATCTTCTCGGGCAAGTTCAAGAAAATCGAGTGGGGCTTCCTCCTCTCGGTGGCAGTGGGCATGCTCGCCGCCGTCTTTGGGTTCTCCACGATCCTCCACAATTTCGTCGAGTCCCAGGCGTCGGTGTCCAACGCACTCTTTTTCGGCATGGTCGCCATCTCGATTTCCGTGCCGCTGTCCATGCTCGGCGCGGAAGACAAGAAGAAGCCCTCCGGATGGATTGCGCTCATCGTCGCGGCCGTCGCCACTTTCTTCGTCACCGGCTTCACATCTGCCCCGCACGAGGACCCGAGCCTCATCATCGTCTTCTTCGCCGCCGCCGTCGCGGTGTGCGCGCTCATCCTGCCGGGCGTATCCGGCTCGCTCATCCTGCTGACGATGGGCCTCTACGCCCCCATCATCGGCGCGGTCTCGGACCGCCACATTCCCACGTTGCTCGTCTTCGTGGCGGGCGCGTTGTGCGGCCTCGCGGGCTTCGTCAAGCTCCTCAATTACCTGCTCGAGAGCCACCGCGCGCCGACGCTGATGGCGATGTCCGGCTTTATGCTCGGCTCCCTGCGCGCGCTGTGGCCCTTCGGCGAAGGCCAGGATGCGGGCATCGGTAGCATTGTGCTCGCCATGGCGGCAGGTATCGCCATCGTCGGTGCTTTCATCCTCATCGACCGCCGCGTGGCGAAGAATTAAAGCCCGACCTGGCTCACACCGAAGCACGTGCCCGCCGGCGCGCTCACCCGCAGGGTTGAGCCGCCGCCGGAAACGTGCAGATACACCTGGTGCAGGCCCTCCTTCCCCGGGAAGGTCGTGGCCGCGCCGTCCAGCGCCACCGCGATGTCCCCCTCCGCAGGCGCGAGATAATTAAGACGCACCGTCCACTCGCGGTCCATCAAGGGCCCATCCAGGGCCAGCTCCCCCGCGCAGGAGCTTTCCGATGCCCTCATATCCCACATCTCCACATCCCTCACCGTCCCATCAGGCTGGACGCGCTGGAGCCGCTCGACGGCCGACGCCACCTTCTCCGGCGCCAGGGCCGCCACCGTGTTATACGGCGCGACCGCTGGGCTGAGCACGTTCCAATCCACGTCCTGGTCGAGGACCGGGCCCTCGGCCGCGCGCAGGTTCGCCACATAGGAACGCGCAGGCTGGTCCCACCACCGCGCGCCGAAGGCCACGAGGCCCACGAGCGCACTCGCCGCAAGCACGGCCTCCGCCGCCTTGTGCACCGGCCGCCATCCCGCCGCCACCGCGAACGCCGCGACCACCGCGCCTTCCGCGAACTGGCGCAGCGCCATGGCCTGCTCTACGCCTGCCTCTGCATGAGAACGCGCGAGGTAGAGCGCCACGAGCGGCACGATCGGATAGAGCAGCGGCAGCAATACCCAGCGGCGCAGCCGCCACGCGGCGTAAGCGAGTACCGCGACACCCGCCGCGACGGACCACCACGCAGCATCAAGGAACGGCGGGCCCGGATGCCAGCGCTGCCACTGCCAGGCAGTCCCACTGATGCCCGGCACGGCCGCCCGCAGGTAGCCTTCCGCCACGAAGCCCATCAGTCCGCCCACCGGTTCTGTCTCCCGGCGCACAAGCCACAGGTAGAGCGCGCCCCACGCGAGCGTCGGCACGCCGCCGGCCACGGCCACGGGCCACCACGGCCGCCGAGCGAGCAGCACAACCGCGACCACCACCGGCGCGATGAGCAAGGCCTTCTCCGAGAACGCCGCCGCACCCAGTACGGCCGCGGGCACGATCCACAATTCCCGGCCCGTGCGCACCCACCGCGCTGCGGCCCACATCGCCAGCCCCAGGCCCGCCTGCACCGGCAGCGACGCAAGCCCCGCCGCGAACCACGCCGCCGCGGGCCAGCCCACCGGCAGCAAGAAATACACCGCGAGCCCCGTATCAACGCGCCACGTCGGGCCATCCGTGAGCCGCACGACCTCGCGCAACCCTGCGAGCACGGCCACCGCCGCTCCTGCTTGGAGAACGAGGAACGTCGCCAGCGCCGCTGGCCACGACAGATACGCCGCGTGCGCCAGCACCTTGACCACGATCCAGCCCGCAGGCATAAGGTGCCCGTCATGCGGCGTCCACATGAGCTCCCACCAGCCGGTTTCACGCGCCTGCGCCTGCAGCGTGAAGTCGTCCCAGTAGAACCATCCGCCCGCGGCCAGCACCGCGTGCGCGGCGAGTCCCAGGGCAACGAGGATCCACGTCCTCATACGTTCGCCTCCTCCGGTGCTAGGGTTAGACCCCAGACTGTAGACGCTTTACCCCAAGGAGTTTCCATGCGCCGCACCCTCGTCGCCCTCGCTACCGCCGCCGCGGTCACTCTCGCCCCGCTGCCGGCCCTCGCCGCTGACCAATCCTCGTCCCAGGTATCCCAGTCGGACGCCTCCAGCGAGTCCAACCTCAAGGGCTCGTCCTACATCAAGTGGCTCGACGAAAACGTCTCTCCCACGGACAACGAGGCCACCAATAGATTCCTCCAGGTGCTCGTCGACGGCGCCTTCGCACTCCTCGGCTTCGTGGTCGTCGGCTCCATCGTCGGCGAAATCATGCGCCAGATCCCTTAGTTTCGGCAGCCCCGTGCTAATTTGGAAATAATACATCCCACCGCAATTCATTCATTGCGGCCGGATTCCACTTTACGCTTCTACAAGGGCTGCACATATGAAACACAAGCTTCCGCTAGCCGCGGTTCTGCTGAGCGCTTTCGCGCTGACAGGGTGCGTGACCAACGTCGAGCCCGCCGTCCCCGACGGCTGGCAGCAGATCGACGTCAAGGCGGTCCCCGAGATCGCCGCGATGGTCTCCGACTCCGACGGCACCCTGTCCGTCGGCACCAACCCGCCCTTCGCGCCTTTCGAACTCAAGGACTCCGAAGGCAACATCGTGGGCTTCGAGATGGACCTCGCCCGCGCCGTCGCCCAGACCATGGGCCTCGAGTTTAAGCCGGTCCAGCAAGACTTTTCCATGATCCTGCCGGCCATTTCCTCCGGGCAGATCGATATGGGCGGCTCCGGTTTTACGGACAACGAGGAACGCCGCGCGAACTACGACTTCGTCGACCACCTCTACGCCGGTATCCAGTGGGTTCAGCGCCCAGACAACCCGGTCGATCCGAACAACGCGTGCGGCCTGACAGTCGCCGTCCAGCGGACCACGGTCTCCGAAACCGACGACGTCCGCCCGAAGAGCGAGAAATGCCTCGCCGAGGGGAAAGACGAGATCACCGTGTTGTCCTATGACACGGCGGACAACGCAGCGCTCGCGGTTCTCACCGGCCGCGCCGATGCCCTCTCAGCCGACTCCCCCGTTGCTGCCTGGGCCGTCAACCGCGCGGACGGCAAGATGGAGACCACCGGCGAGATTTTCGATGCCGCCCCCTACGGCTTTGCAGTCCCCAAGGGCTCTCCTCTCGCCGCGGCCACCGCGGCCGCCCTCCAACATCTCATCGACACCGGCGTCTACGCCGACATTCTTCACCAGTGGGGCATCGACGAAGGCTACGTCGAGGAAGCCATGATTAACGAAAGGCCAGCGAATGTCTAACTCCTCTCCCGCATCCACACCGGAAAAAATTGAGGCACGCCCGCTGCGCCACCCCTGGCGCATCGTCTTCGCCGTCCTCCTCGTCGTCCTCGCCGCGTGGTTTATCATCGACGCTGCCCGCAACGAGGCCTACGGCTGGTCCACGTACTTCCAGTACCTCTTCGACACGCGCATCGCGGTCGCCTCGCTGCACACTATCGCCATTACCCTCCTGGCGATGATTATCGGCGTCGTCGGCGGCGTGCTCCTTGCCGTGCTGCGCCTGTCCCCGAATCCGGTCTTGAGCTCCGTCGCGTGGGTGTTCCTGTGGATCTTCCGCGGCACCCCGGTCTACGTCCAGCTGGTGTTCTGGGGCTTGCTCTCCGCGCTTTACCAGTCCATCAACTTAGGCTTCACCGAAATCTCACTGGAGGGCGTGCTCACCAATGCCTTCGCGCTCGCCGTCCTCGGTCTGGGTCTCAACGAGGCGGCCTACATGTCTGAGATCGTGCGTTCCGGCATTTCCTCCGTCCCCGAGGGCCAGAAGGAAGCCTCGAAGGCCCTCGGCATGGGCTGGGCGATGACCATGCGCCGCACCGTTCTCCCCCAGGCCATGCGCATAATCATCCCGCCGACCGGCAACGAGTTCATCTCGCTGCTCAAGACTTCCTCGCTCGTCGTCGCTATTCCTTACACCCACGAAATCTTCGGGCGCGCCACGGATATCTCGGCCGCTCTTTTCGAGCCCATCCCGCTCCTCCTCGTCGCCGCGACCTGGTACCTGGTCATCACGTCCATCCTCATGGTCGGCCAGCACTACCTCGAGCGCTACTTCGAGCGCGGCGCCACCCGCGAGCTCACCGCCCGCCAGCTGGCCTCCCTCGCCGACGCCGAAGGCACCATCCCCCGCAATATCTCCGTCATCCCCGACACCCAGGAGGGCAAGTAAATGACTACTCCCATGATTAAGGCGGTTAACGTCCACAAGGCCTTCGGCCAGCTCGAGGTCTTGAAGGGCATCGATCTCACCGTCCAGCCCGGCGAAGTTGCCGTCCTCCTCGGACCCTCCGGCTCCGGCAAATCCACCTTCCTGCGCTGCTGCAACCACCTGGAGAAGGTCACCGCCGGCCGCCTCTACATCGACGGCCAGTTCATCGGTTACAAGGAGCGAGACGGCGTCCTCTACGAGATTTCGGAGAAGGAAGCCGCCCGCCAGCGCCAGGACATCGGCATGGTCTTCCAGTCCTTCAACCTCTTTAGCCACCGCACGGTCCTCGAGAACATCATCGAGGCTCCCGTCCAGGTCAAAAAGCAGCCTGCCGATGCCGCCACAAAGCGCGCCATGGAGCTCCTCGACCAAGTAGGCCTCGCCCACAAGGCGGATGCCTACCCCGTCCAGCTCTCCGGCGGCCAGCAGCAGCGCGTGGCAATTGCCCGCGCCGTCGCCATGGATCCGAAGCTCATGCTCTTCGACGAGCCGACTTCTGCCCTCGACCCCGAGCTCGTGGGCGAAGTCCTGCGCGTCATGAAGGACCTCGCCGCCGGCGGCATGACCATGCTCGTTGTCACTCACGAGATGGGCTTTGCCCGCGAGGTCGCCGATACCGTCTACTTCATGGACGGCGGCCGCGTCCTCGAGCACGGCACTCCGGAACAGGTCTTCGACCACCCGCGCCACGATCGCACGAAGTCTTTCCTGTCCTCCCTGCTGTAAATTTTTCGCCGCTGCGGCCTCGTTTACGCAGCTCGTGCCCAGTATCTTTTGGGTGCCACATAAAGTGTGCAGTCCTCCGCTTGCCGGAGGGCTGTACTCGTTTTAGCGTGTGGTGCATGACCATTATGGGGGAACTGGCCAGCCTGTTGGCCCGGGGGCTCGACATCGTTGACGCGGTGCTCGGCACAACCGAGTCGGAGATTATCGCCATGGGTATTCCCGACACGCTTGCCACAGACGTCGTCGCTACTGCCGCGCCCTTTACCGAGAAGAATTCATTCCAAGACAAACGCCGCCAAACCCGCGCTGCGGCGAAGAAACACAATCTGCTCACGCTTATCGCGGTGGAGAAACAAGCCCAACGGCTCAAGAAAGAACACCAGCGCTGGGACTTACGTCTCGAGGCGTTGAAGAAGACCGGCGATACGAAGCACATCGACAAACAAGCCCGCGAGCTGGTGAAGAAGGTGTCCACACCGCGCACGCCCAAGGCTGGCGTGCGGTTTGCTCAGCACCGGGATGGTAACGCGTCGCTGACTATCTGCGGGCCGTCGGCGGACCTGGCTGATATCCGGGATTCCATTGACAAAGA
>NZ_JBCJKS010000019.1:0-48160 GCF_039822565.1 Corynebacterium sp. SA-MJD20WY100
CCACTACATATTGCGGTGCCTGATTCACGCCGCCAACATCCGACACAAAATCAATGCACTCTAAAACCGGAAGAGCCAGGTAAATACCGAGCTTCTTCGCCGCGGTCTGCGGGCGCATGGCAGTTCCCGACGGCTGGCTGGTTGGTTGAGTCATGGCTCCCACCGTAGCACCCCGTAAGCTGGGGAACATGCTGCGTCTTAGTTTTGCCACCGGCACGGAGCCGGGGAAATGGTTCACCCGCTACCGTGAGTACACCTCGCATGAGCTCGCCACGGCGGATGCCGATGACGCCCTCGCGGACGTCCTCGCCGGCTCCGCGGACCTCGCACTCGCGCGCGTGCCGGAAGCGGGGGATCCCCGCATCGATGACACGTTCCACATGGTGCGCCTCTATGACGAGGCCCCAGGCATCGCGGTGCCGAAGGATCATATCCTCGCGGAGTTGGGGGAGACGGTCAACCCCGCGGATGTCGCGGATGAGATTGTCAACTACCGGATTCCGGACACTGGCGTCGTGGACGTGCAGGCCGTGCGCGACGCGCTTCAGATCGTCGCGGCCAACGTCGGCATTGTCGTCGCCCCGCGCCCGCTGCTCAAGGTGCTCTCCAAGCGCCAGGTCGTGCCCCTCGCGCTTGCCGATGCCCTCTCCACCCCCACGCCCCGCACCTTCATCGCCCTTGTGTGGCGCAAGGAGGATGATGGCGAAGTCATTCAGGACTTCGTTGGAATCGCCCGTGGGCGTACGCCGAACTCGTCGCGCACGGAGACGAAGAAAAAGTCTGCGCGCGAAAAATCATTGGCGAAGCAAGCGCGCCGGACAGGTGTCGGTAAGGGCAAGAAAGCGGTATCTCAGCAAACGTTATCAAAACGAAAGAAAGGCTCTCAGCGGGGCAAACGGCGGTAAAAGTCCGTCTGTGTGGGCAAATTCGATTGAGAGTATCTTGAGGATTTGCTGAACGTACGATTAGGGTCGGTGACAGACGCCGTTGCTTATAGAAGCGGGTCCAAACATAAAGATTCCTAATGAAAGGACATTTCTTCATGAACACCATCGCTCGTCGCGTCGCTGCCGGTATCGCTACTGCTTCCCTCGCTATCGGCCTGGTCGCCTGTGGCTCGGACGCCGAGGATGCCGCGAATACCGCAAAGGATACCGCAGGCTCTGCTGCTAACGAGGCGACTGCCGCGGCTGGCTCCGCGGTTGATAGCGCCAAGGATTCCATGAAGGATTCCGAGTCCGCTGGCGCCTCCGAGGGCGCTGAAGGTTCTGAGGCTGAAGGCTCCGAGACTAACGGTGCTGAGGGTTCTGAGGGCGCTGCCGATGGCGAGAAGACCACCATCAACACCGCCGCTGGCGAGTTCGAGATCCCGGCCGCCTTCGCCTCCGCGCTGGAGAGCAAGGCTTCCGAGTGGGGTATGTCCATGGACGACATCCAGAACATCACCAACTCTGACGCGGGCTCTGTCGCCACCTTCGCCAAGGATAAGCTGTTGGCCTTTAACAACGAGTCTGGCGAGTCCGTCCCGGTTATCGGCAAGATTGCCGAGACCTTCGAGTCCGAGGGCGGCCTGGAGTCCCTGGGTCTTCCGGAGTCTCCGGAGCAAGCCGTCTCTGACGGCGAAGGCTGGGTCCAGGAGTTCACCAACGCCACTGTGAAGTGGGTCAAGGGCGAAAGCGGCGAGTTCGCGGCCGATATTCAGAAGAAGTAACCGTGCGCGGTCGCGACGACCGCTGACAGGCACACCGGCGCCGGCTCGAATGAGTCGGCGCTTGTGGCGTCTTGGGGGATGCTTCGGTGGCGGCTGGGGCGCGTGGGGTAGATATGCGCGGATGTGCAAGGGCGGGCGAAAGGTTACGCGCTGTTCACTTACATCGCTGTAATTTGTAACCTTGCGTGCTTACGGTGGGGGACAACCGGTTCGGTGATGCGGTTATCGGGCCGGCGAGCACCACGCGAAGCGACGCCGTGGGTCACCTGCGGCGAGCGTGACCATAACCTAGGAAAGCCCATAAAGTCATGTTCCATAGCGATATCGCTAAAACAGCCACCTTGAGCACCGAAGATAGTGGCGCCAGCGGCGTCGAGTCTGCCTTTGCCACCGCGCAGCGCACCAAGACCTACGTCCTCGACACCTCCGTTTTGTTGTCCGATCCCTGGGCACTGCGGAAGTTCGCCGAGCACGACGTCGTGCTGCCTGTCGTCGTCATCTCCGAGCTGGAAGGCAAGCGCCACCACCCCGAGCTGGGATGGTTCGCACGCCAGGCCCTGCGCATGCTCGAAGACCTGCGCCAAACCTACGAACGCCTCGACGAGCCGGGGCCTGTCAACACTGACGGCGGCACCGTGCGCGTCGAGCTCAATCATCAGGATCAGTCTCTGCTGCCGGCAGCGTTCCGCGGCACGGAGGGCGACCACCGGATCCTTGCGTGCGCGCTCAACCTCGCGCACGAAGGCAAGGACACGACGCTGGTGACCAAGGACGTGCCGCTGCGCGTCAAAGCGGGCGCCGTGGGACTCGACGCCGATGAGTACCACGCCCAGGACGTCGTTCTCACCGGCTACACCGGTATGGCGACGGCGCAGGTGGCGCCGGAGGATATCGATGCTCTCTTTGCCGAAGGCTCGATTCTTCTCGATGACGTGGACACGGACGACGGCACGCCGGTGGCGGACCTGCCCGTGCATTGCGGCGTGCGGCTCAACGCGGCGGGGCAATCCGCGCTCGGCCGCGTGACGGCGGACGGTGCGGTGCAGCTCGTGCGCGGCGACGTCGGCGCCTTCGGCCTGCAGGGACGCAGCGCGGAACAGCGCGTGGCGCTCGACATTCTTGCGGATCCCAACGTCGGTATCGTCTCGCTCGGCGGTCGTGCAGGCACCGGCAAGTCCGCGCTTGCGCTGTGCGCTGGCCTCGAAGCGGTCCTGGAACGCAATGAGCACCGTCGCATCGTCGTCTTCCGCCCCATGTATGCGGTCGGCGGCCAGTCGCTCGGCTACCTGCCGGGCACCGAAAGCGAGAAGATGAACCCGTGGAGCCAGGCCGTTTATGACACTCTCGAGGGCTTGGTTTCCGTCAATGTCATCGAGGAAGTCCAGGACCGTGAGCTGCTCGAGGTCCTGCCGCTCACGCACATTCGTGGCCGCAGCCTCCACGACAGCTTCGTCATCGTCGACGAGGCCCAATCGTTGGAGCGTAACGTGCTGCTCACCGTGCTCTCCCGCCTTGGCCGCGGTTCCCGCGTCGTGCTCACACACGACGTCGCGCAGCGCGATAACCTGCGCGTGGGCCGCCACGACGGCGTCCAAGCGGTGATTGAAAAGCTCAAGGGCCATGATCTTTTTGCCCACGTTACCTTGCAGCGCTCGGAGCGCTCGGCCATCGCCGAGCTCGTGACCGACCTGCTCGAGGACGGCCGCTAAGCAACGGTTCCCACTTCTCGCGTGGGCGGTGGAGCGGCTAGGGTGGAGAGCCTAGCCGCGCACTGCTGTCAGGCCGTGCGCCCCATCCATCCCAAGGGAGTCTATGCACATGCGCTTGAAGAAGCTCATCGCCGTACCAGTTGCCGCCGCGCTGCTCGCCACCCCCGTGGCGAACGCTGCCCAGCCGAATACCTCGAGCAACGCCGGGATTGAGGTCTCGGGTTCCTCGGAAGGCAAGGATCTCTCGTCGCAGAACGTCTCGTTCGACGTCGCGATTGGATTCGCGGTGGCGCTTGGCTTCGTGGCCATCGCCGATATCTTCTTCAACGCCATCAATACACCCCAGTACCACACGCTGTTTAGGGCGTCGTCCTAAAACCGAGAGTGAATGTCACTATGCACGGCGCGGGGGTGTGCGGAATAATGGATCGCCATGACAGCAAACGACACCACACGTAGCAAGGATTTCGTGCTGCGTCCGTTCCGGCTTGAGGACTACCCGCAGATGAAGGCCATCTACGAGCAAGGCCTTGAGACCGGGCACGCGACGTACGAGACCAAGGCTCTCACGCTGGAACAGTTCCAGCGTTCCAAGATCGCGGCGAGCGTGTTCGTTGCGGTGGAAGCGGATGATGACTCGAAGATCCTCGGTTGGGTCTCTGCCGCTCCTATCTCGTCGCGCAGCGTCTTCCACGGCGTGGTCGAAGACTCCATCTACATGCACCCAGACGCCCGCGGCCGCGGCATCGCTGGCGCGCTGCTCGACAAGCTCATCGAGGTGTGCCAGCAGCTCCACAAGTGGGCCATCCACGCGTGGATCTTCCCGGAGAACGAAGGCTCCGCAGGCCTGCACATTTCGCGCGGTTTCCAAAAGGTGGGCACGTACTCCCACTTGGCGAAGATGACCTACGGCGAGCTCGCGGGCCAGTGGCGTGACACGGCAGTCTATGAGCTGCTCCTGCCCAAGCCGGGGGAGAAGCCAGCCTCTTAAAAGGGGGCATCGGAAAGCAAGCAAAAAAGCCGCCTGTAGCAGTGCTGCAGGCGGCCTTCGTGCGAAAGGATAGCGCAGAGATTTAAGAAATGGTTTCCTTGAGGTGTTCCTCGCGCAGGGGGAGGACGAGGACGAGCGCCAGGATGGCCATCGGAACCATGAGCAGGATAACCGGGGTGAGGCCATTGTTGTAGGCGGAGAGGATGACGTGCTGGATGGTCTCCGGCATCTGCGCCACGAGACCCGGGGTTAGATGCGAGGAGCCAGAGCTCTGCTCAGCGAATTGCTTGGCGTACTCGGCGCCGGCGGGGCCCATCTCCTTGATGGCGGCTGGCATGTTGGCGGCAAGCTCGTTCTTCATGTTGTGAATGAACAGCGAGCCCACGAGGGACGCACCGACGGCGGAGCCGATCTGACGGAAGAAGTTATTGGCCGCAGTCGCCGTGCCCACCAAGGCGATGGGGAAGGAGTTCTGAACGATAAGAACGAGGACCTGCTGGACGAAGCCGAGGCCGATACCGAACACGAGGAACTCGAAGCCGAGCGTGACAAGGGTCGTCTCGACGGTGAGGCGGGACATCCAGTACAGGGCACCCGCGGTAATCACGAGGCCGATGATGGGATAGACCTTGTAGCGGCCGGTGCGGGCGATGATGAAACCGACGACGGTAGAGGTCACGATGAGGCCGACCATCATCGGAATCATCATGAGACCCGCCTTGGTCGGGGTGAGCGTGTGGACCATCTGCAGGTAGGTCGGCATGTAGCCGAGGACGCCGAACATGGCCAAGCCCAGGACGGTGCCGGCCGCAGTGGTAAGGACCATGTTGCGGTTTTTAAACAGGTGCACCGGGATGAGCGGTTCCTTGGCCTTCGCCTCGACGAGAACGGTGACGATGGCACCCACGATAACCACGGCGGCTAGGCCGAGGATGATCGGATCCGACCACTCGTATTCGGTGCCGCCCCACGTGGTCATGAGGATGAGCGAGGCGGTGGTAAGCGCGATGAAGGTGGCGCCGAGCCAGTCGAAGCGCTTCATGTTGGCCTCGCCGACGCGCAGGTGCAGGACGAGCGTGCACACGATGATGGCGATGATGCCCAGTGGGATGTTCATCCACAGGCCCCAGCGCCAGCCCGGGCCGTCCGTGAACCAGCCGCCGAGGACCGGGCCGAGGACGGAGGACAGGCCGAAGACGCCGCCCATGATGCCCATGAACTTACCGCGCTCACGGGAGGAGGTGACCTCAGCGATAATCGACTGGGAGGAGATCATCATGAAGCCGGCGCCGAAGCCCTGCACGGCGCGGCCTGCGATGAGCAGGCCCATGGCATGGGCGAAGCCGCCCATCGCGGAGCCGATGACGAACACGGCGATGCCGCCGATGTAGAACCACTTGCGGCCCATCATGTCGCCCAGCTTGCCGGAGATCGGCATGGCGATGGTCATGGTGACGAGGAAGGCCGAGATGACCCAGCTCATGTGGTCGACGCCGCCGAGCTCGCCCACGATGGTGGGCAGCGCGGTGGAAAAGATCATCTGGCCCAGGGAGCTCATCAACATGGTGAGGACCAGGGCAGAGAAAATCAGGCCGAGGTTATTAGCCCGGGCCTTGCCTTCAGCCGGGGCAACCGGTTCGGTAGTAGCTACCATTGGATTCCTTTCGCGTAATCAGTAAAAAGATGCAGCGCGCCGTGGAGGCGGTCTGCGAGGGCCTCAGTGCAATCGATGTCCGGTCCGGCAAGGGCGAGCCACAAGGCTTCGCGGAGGAAGGAGGCGATAACCATCGCTTCCGTCGCAGGAGACGAGTCCGGCAGGCGCTGGAGCTCCGGCTCAGCGGTGAGGCGCTGCTCGATCAGCCGCATGAGCTCGTGAACCTTCTCACGCTTGCGCATCATGGAGGCCATGGCGGCTTCCGGTTGCGTTGCGATGCGCTGACGGCGCTCCGCGACAACCGTGTCGCGATGATGTCCTACCATGTGTGCCTCGACGACGTGGAGCGCGAGGGTGAGGACGTTGTCCGTGGGTTCGGTGAGGAAACGCTGTCGAACGTCTTCCGTGAATTCCTTGCTGGGGCCGCCGAGCACGGCGGCGTCCTTGGAATCGAAATAATTGAAAAATGTGCGCCGAGAAATCCCCGCTGCTTCGCAAATCTCTTCCACCGTGACGTCGTTGAAGCCGCGCCCGTCCACCAGCTTGGTGGCGGCGTCCTCAATGGCGTCGCGGGTGGCGAGCCGCTTTTGCTCGCGTAGCGTTAGTTCTTCTTGCACAGGGTGCAACTTTACACGCGGTGCAAACTTGCACCAAGTGCAAAGTGGGTGATTTTCGCGAACTGACGGGCTCGAGAGTGCCCTGGCTCATAGGGCAGACGGCGCGGGGATGACTTTTTGCCCGACGAAGCGCTGGGAATCTGCGCGGGGAAGGCGCCTTGTCGGCGAAAATGCACTTTGCCGCTGTCAGAGCCAGCGAAGCAGGCATAGCAAAAGCCCCAGCAGGAAAGAAACCTGCTGGGGCTTGGAGCGAAGCGGCTTAGAAGTTGTCGCGGTCGCGGTTGGTCATGGTGAGAACGTTGAGCTTCTCATCAAGTTCTTCCTCGGTGAGGTTCTTACCGTCGACGAAGCCGAGGTCGATGACGGCCTCGCGCACAGTCATGTGCTCGTGGAGCGCGTGCTTGGCGGCCTTGGCAGCGTTCTCGTAGCCGATGTTGCCGTTGAGCGGCGTGACGATCGACGTGGAGGACTCGGCAAACTTCTTCATGCGCGGCTCGTTGGCGGTGATGCCGTCAACGCACTTGTCGGCGAAGACGCGGGAGACGTTGGCGAGCAGGCGGGCAGACTCGAGGACGTTGCGCGCCATCATCGGGATGTAGACGTTGAGCTCGAACTGGCCGGAGGCGCCACCGAAGGCGACGGCAGCGTCGTTGCCGATGACCTGTGCGACGACCTGGGTGGCGGACTCGACCATGACCGGGTTGACCTTGCCCGGCATGATGGACGAACCTGGCTGCAGATCCTTGAGGTGGATCTCGGCGAGGCCGGTGAGCGGGCCGGAACCCATGAGGCGGATGTCGTTGGCGATCTTGTTGAGGGAGACGGCCACGGTGCGCATGGCGCCGGAGAACTCGACGAGCCCGTCGCGGGCACTTTGTGCCTCGAAGTGGTTGTCAGCCTCCTTGAGCTGCTCCAGGCCGGTGAGCTTCTTCAGCTCCTCGGTCACCTTGGCGCCGAAGTCAGCGGCGGTGTTGAGGCCGGTACCGGTGGCGGTGCCGCCGATGGCGAGCTCGCCCAGGCGAGGGAGGACGGCCTCGATGCGCTCGATGCCGAGCTCGATCTGGCGGGCGTAGCCGCCGAACTCTTGGCCGAGGGTGACCGGGGTGGCGTCCATCATGTGCGTGCGGCCCGCCTTCACGACGTCAGCGAATTCCTTGGCCTTGGCCAGCAGCGACTCGTGGAGGACCTTGAGGCCCGGGATGAGGTCGTTGACCGCGGCATCGGTAGCCGCGACGTGCGTGGCGGTGGGGAACGTGTCGTTGGAGGACTGGCCCATGTTGACGTGATCGTTCGGGTGAATCTCGACGCCCGCGTTGTGCGCCAGGGAGGCGATGACCTCGTTGGTGTTCATGTTGGACGAGGTACCGGAACCGGTCTGGAAGACGTCGATGGGGAAAGCGTCGTCGTGCTTGTTGTCGCCAATTTCCTTGGCGGCGGCGATAATCGCGTCGGCCTTCTCGGCGTCGAGCTTGCCGGTGTCCTTGTTGACCTGTGCGCACGCAGCCTTGAGCAGGCCAAGGGCGCGGATCTGGGCAGCCTCGAGGCCGCGGCCGGAGATGGGGAAGTTATCCACTGCGCGCTGGGTCTGGGCGCGCCACAGAGCGTCTACCGGGACCTTTACTTCGCCCATGGTGTCGTGTTCGATGCGGTACTCAGTCATGAATGTTCCACCTTTTTGTCTTCAACGTGATTCGGAGTGCGGGCTCTTCAGTGCCCGCAGACAAGTCACACTTGCTAGCAACCAGTATGCACAAACACATCCCGGTTCGGGGCACAGCGGTGTGTGACGAGTCTTACTAATGGGGAAACGCCGCGCCGCCGGTGCCCACGTGGGGCGGCAAGCGCGGCGGGGAATAACTACTTGGTCTTCGGGTCGGAGTAATCGACCACCGAGTATTCCTGCAGCTTGGCCAGCTTGTGCTGGGAGTCGATGTAACGGATGGTGCCGGACTTCGAGCGCATGACCAGGGAGCGGGTGGTGGCGCCGTTGGCACGGTAGGACACGCCGCGGAGCATGTCGCCGTTGGTGACGCCGGTGGCAGCGAAGTAGCAGTTATCGGAGGAGACCAAGTCGTTGGTGCCGAGGACGCGGTCGAGATCGTGGCCGGCCTTGCGTGCCTTCTCCGCCTCAGCCTCGTCCTTCGGGGCGAGCTTGCCCTGGATTTCGCCGCCCATGCACTTCATGGCGCAGGCGGTGATGATGCCCTCCGGGGTGCCGCCGGTGCCCATCATCATGTCGATGGAGTTGGAGTCCTGGCAGGTCGCGATGGCACCGGCGACGTCGCCGTCCATGATGAGGCGCACCTTGGCGCCGGCGTCGCGGATTTCCTGGATGAGCTCCTCGTGGCGCGGGCGGTCGAGGACCACGACGGTGACCTCGGACGGGCGGATGCCCTTGGCCTTGGCGACGGCGTCCACGTTCTCCTTGACGGAGGCGTTGATGTCGATAACGCCCACGGCCTCCGGGCCCACGGCGATCTTCTTCATGTAGAACACGGCGGACGGGTCAAACATCGTGCCGCGCTCGGCGGCAGCGATGACGGAAATCGCGTTGGGGCGGCCCTCGGCCATGAGGCGGGTGCCGTCGACCGGGTCGACCGCGATGTCCATGGCAATGCCCTCGCCGGTGCCGACTTCCTCGCCGTTGAAGAGCATGGGAGCCTCGTCCTTTTCGCCCTCACCGATGACGACGACGCCGTTCATGGCGACGGTGTTGATGAGCTTGCGCATGGCGTCCACGGCGGCGCCGTCGCCCTCGTTCTTCATGCCGCGGCCGACCCAGCGGCCCGACGCCAGCGCGGCGGCCTCGGTGACGCGCACCAGCTCCATAGCGAGGTTGCGGTCGGGCATGTACGAAGTGTTATCCGACATGAAAAGGATGCTCCTTGGAAATAAAAATGCGGAAGTAAACGGACCTCCTTGTATTGTTGCACTTTTCTTCCAGATCTACGTCCGAATCGAGCCCCCGAATGTGGGAGCGTGTACACCCGTTCCGCGATAGTGCCTGTTCAACGGGCCCACAGGAGGCGCACAGGGGATTGGCCGCTGGCGCGGTGCCTCCCGTGAGCCTGCTGCTAGCTCGCCGCGGCACAGTAGGAACCATGATGATTGCGAAAGTCCTAGGCCCTGTCCTCGCCGTGAGTGTCGCTCTGGGCGCCGTCGTTGTCGAGCGCGAGAAACCGCGGGGCGAGACGGTGGGCGAAGCCGTTGCCGCGCGCGTCGCCGCGGCTCATGAGGACTGCTCGCCCGCGCGAGAGCGCTTTAGGCAATGCCCCGGCGGCATGCCATACTAGGTAGCCGTGGCAGCTGAAGATAAACCCAAAATCTTTGAAGGCGGCAAGGACATGATCCTGTCGCTCGGCGTCGTCGTCATTATGATGTTGGTCGTCGTGGGCGCGACGGGCCTGTGCACCGTCAACCCGGAAGAGACGAATTACGCGCGCGAAAACCCCGTGGACGCGCAGTCCTTTCTCGGCTTGGAGTCGCGCACGACGGAGACCGCCCTGCGTCTGCCGCAGGTACCCGAAGGCTGGACCCCCAACTCCGCGCGCCGCTCGAGCGTCGCGGGTGAGACTGCCGCCATCGTCGGCTGGGTCACCGCCGAGGACGGCTTCATCCAGGCTGCCCAAACTTCTGTGCAGCTTGACGATGCCCTCAAAAACTACGACGGCACGTACCGCGCCGATCGCAGCTCCCGCACCGTCGATGGCACCGACGTGCAGGTCTTCGCGTCTGAGGACGCGGATGTCCGCCCGCTGTGGGGCTTCGACTTGGGGGACGAGCGCGTCATCCTCACTGGCTCGGCGAGCGATGACGACTATGAGGCGCTGGTGCGCGCGTTCGTCGCGGCGCAGCCCCTTCCCAATTAATCCGCGGTCCACGCCAGTAGACAGCTCTAGCGGGCGAAGCCCCGCCAGCGAAGCCTGCTAGCGGAATGTGACCGCGGTGAGCTCGGGGGAGAAGACCGCAGAGACACCGGGGGCATCGGCAAGCTCGGTGAGACCGTTGAGCTTGTCGTGGCCGAGGTAGACCTCGACCTTTTCGCGCGTGGTGCCCGGGGTGACAGTAATCGACTCGACCTTGCCGTCGGCGAAAGCCACGGTGATGGAGCCGTTGAAGTACGTGACCTCGTCGCCGGAGTCCGTGTGCGGGGTACCGAAGAATTCCTCGACGAGGGAGCGCGGATCGCCAAAGAGGATCGAGCCGGCCGAGCCGGACTTAGACACAAAGTCGACGCGGTCTCCGGGGTAGCCGTAAATCTGCATTACTCTGCGACCTCTTCGGTCTGGTCGTCCTGGTTGGCGCGGTGGAGCGCGGCCTCCACGCGCTGGGAGGCGCCGTCGAGGTGGGCCTCGCAGGCCTTAGCGAGTGCCTCGCCGCGCTCCCAGAACTTGAGTGATTCGTCGAGGCCCATTTGGCCGAGCTCGAGGATCTTGACGGTCTCAATGAGCTCGTTGCGGGCCTCTTCGTAGCTGAGCTGCTCGACGGGCGGGAAGGCGTCTTGGCCCGGCTGGCCGGTGCCAAAGGTGTTCTCGGACATGGTGCTCCTTAAATATGCGTTCGTGGGGGAGTTTAGTCTGCCGGCTGGGCGGCCATCGCGGCGGCGGTAATCGAGCCGTCGCCGACGCGGATGCGCAGCTGACTGCCGGGCGGGGACTGCTGGTAGGACGTGACAACCTCGGGACCCGAGCCGTCGCGCGGAACGACCTGGACCACGGCGTAGCCGCGGGCGAGCGTGGCGGAGGGGCCGAGCGCGGAGACCTGCGCGCGCAGAGCCGCGACCTGCTTCTGCTCGGTGCCGAGCACGTACTGGATATCGCGGCGAATGAGGGCGAGATTGCGGTCGAGCTCGTCGCGGCGGTCGGTGATGGGCTTCATAGGATCAGCGAGCACGGGCCGCGAGCGGATGGCGTCGAGGTTGCGGCGCTCGCGCTCAACCCAGCCGCGCAGGGCGCCGGACATGCGGGCGCGGGCTTCGTCGATGAGCGCGTGCTCCTCGGCGGCGTCAGGGACGACGCGTTTGGCGGCATCGGTAGGCGTCGCCGCGCGCACGTCCGCAACGTTGTCGAGGATGGGGGAGTCCGGCTCGTGGCCGATGGCGGAGACTACGGGCGTCTGCGCCGCGACGACGGCGCGCTGGAGGGCCTCTTCAGAGAAGGGAAGCAGGTCTTCGACGGCGCCGCCGCCGCGGGCGATGATAATCACGTCGACGTGCGGGTCTGCGTCGAGGATCTGCAGCGCGCGGATGACGGAGCTGACAGCTTCGGTGCCCTGGACCGCGGCGTTTTCCACGCGGAACTGGACGTGTGGCCAGCGGCCCTGGGCCACGGCGAGGACGTCGCGCTCTGCATGGGAGCCGCGCGAGGTAATAAGACCGACCTTGTGCGGCAGATAGGGCAGCGGCTTCTTGCGGGCGGGATCGAAGAGCCCCTCACTGGCGAGCTGCTGGCGGAGCATCTCGATGCGCGCCAGGAGGTCGCCCAAGCCGACCTGCCGGATGTCGTCGACCATGATGGAAAACTCGCCGCGGCCCTCGTAGAAGTTGGGCTTGCCGTGGATGATGACGCGGTCGCCCTCTGTGGGGCGCGGCTGCATGGCGCCGAACTGGCGGGAGGGTACGCGCAAGGCAATCGACTTGTCTTGGTTGACGTCGCGGAGTACGAGGAATGCGAAAGCCCACTGCGGCTTGTAATTGACCTGGGCAAGCTGGCCCTCGATCCACAGGTAGCCGAGCTTATCAATCCACCCCTTGACGGAGTGGTTGACCATGGCGACGGACCATGGGGACTCGGGCGAAGACGCGGCATGCGCCATAGAGTGACCTACCTTAATGTACGAAGAAATTACAGGCGTGTTCACCCAGTCTATTGTTTTTGTCCGATCGTCGGTACTCTGGGCTTTATGAGTGAAGCTGGCAAGAATGTTCTCCTGGCGGCGCCGCGCGGCTACTGCGCTGGCGTGGATCGCGCAGTCGAGACGGTAGAAAAGGCACTGGAGAAGTACGGCGCTCCCATTTATGTGCGCAAGCAGATCGTCCACAACCGCTACGTCGTGGAATCCCTATCCGAGCGCGGCGTCATTTTTGTCGACGAGGCTTCCGAGGCCCCCGAAGGCGCCCACCTTGTTTTCTCCGCCCATGGCATTGCGCCCACCGTGCGCGCCGAGGCGAAGGCCCGCAACCAGATCACGCTCGATGCCACATGCCCGCTCGTGACGAAGGTGCACAAGGAAGCCCAGCGCTTCCATCGCGACGGTTACCACATCCTGCTCGTGGGCCACGAGGGTCACGAAGAGGTCGAGGGCACCGCAGGTGAGGCGCCGGAGGTTACCCACCTCGTAGATGGTCTCGACGGCGTCGCGGCTCTGCCGGACTGGCTGCAGGACGAAAAGCTCATTTGGCTGTCCCAGACCACGCTGTCCGTCGACGAGACCATGGTCATCGTCAACGCCCTGCGCGAGCGCTTCCCGCACCTGGAGAACCCGCCGTCAGACGATATTTGCTACGCCACCCAGAACCGCCAAGGTTCCGTCAAGGCCATCGCTCCGAAGTGCGACCTGATGATCGTTGTGGGCTCCAAGAACTCTTCGAACTCCGTGCGCCTCGTCGAGGTCGCGCTCGAAGCTGGCTCCAAGGATGCCCACCTCGTGGACTTCGCCAAGGAGATCCAGGAGGAGTGGCTCGACGGCGTGACCACCGTGGGCGTTACCTGTGGCGCCTCCGTGCCGGAGCTGCTCGTGCGTGAGGTCCTCGAATTCCTCGACGAGCGTGGCTACAGCGACGTCGAGCAGGTGACCACGAGCACCGAGACCATTACTTTTGCCTTGCCGCGCGACTTGCGTCCGGCGCGTGTAAAGTAAGATGCCTCTACCACGCAAGCGGCCGTCCGGAGTTTTCCGGACGGCCGCTTATTCGTGGGCTGCTGGTGTTTGAGACATCCTAATCAACGAGCGTCGTCTTGAAGGAATAACGCGAGGCGGGGTAGAGGTGATGTCCAAGCTCGATGATGGAGCCGTCGTTGGCGAGTACCTTGCGATCCATGATGAGGAGAGCGGAGCCTGGCTCGACATTGAGCATGCATGCCGTGTCCGCGTCAGCAACGGTGGCGCCGATGGTTTGGTGAGCCACTGCAAAGTGCACCCCACGCGAGCGCAGTGCCGCGTAGAGTCCCATGTCCTTCAGCTCGCTACGCGTAGGAGCAATATCCTCGGGGAGGACGTTGTGCATGAGAGCGAGCGGCTCGTTGTCGACCAAGCGCAAGCGAGTGATCTCAAGTACCTGTGCACCACGATCGAGTGCGAGGCGATCGGTGTCTTCCACATTGGGGGCACCGATTCGGTATTCGAGAACCTTCGTCTGTGGTTTTCTTCCTGAAATGGAAAGATCATCGAACAATGACGTTAATGCCACTTGACGGTTGACATGCGTGCCGACAACGAGTGTTCCAACGCCGCGTTTGCGCACCAGAACGCCTTTATCGACGAGCGTCTGAATGCCCTGACGCACAGTGGGACGCGACAGCTTCAGGCGGGTACTCATGCCTACTTCGTTCTCGATACGGGACCCGATGTGAAGAACGCCGGATTCGATGCTGTTTTCAATAGACTGAGCTAGTTGTAGGTACAACGGGATGGGCGACGACCGATCTGGGGCGAAATCTAAGATCACCTGGTTGGAGTCGAGGCCCTCGTGGGTGGTGTTGGTCATGCTGACTCCATTTCGACTGATCATGGGGATGTCCCCAAGCAAATTCTAGTGCTTGGGGAGCGGGAGTTATGTGTGATGTCGCGTACTAGAACGATTTAGTACGATGCTACGGGCGCGGCTTGAGCTCGACCTTTACTGGCGTAGTCGACGTAAGTGAGGCGTGCGCCGCGGCGCATACTGCCGCGCCGACGTAGCCGTCCCAGGCCGTTGCAGAACGCGTTGCGACATTGTGTCCGGTTTTGATAGCGCGGACCCAGGCTTGAACTTCGGCGTCGTAGGCGTCGATAAAACGCGGACGGAAGTCGAGAGGTACGTTGCCACCCCAGTGAGAGCCTGCTTGGTGCGTCGTGACACGGGAGATGCCGAGACCAATGGTGGAAATGCCCTTGGAACCCAGAATCTCGGTGCGAACTTCGTAGCCTGCCTTCGTGTTGACGTACAGCTCGTCTGTGATGATTCGGCCGCTTTCGGTACGGAAAATAAAGATCATCGGATCGTGCTGTCCCGGGTGCGCATTCGTGCTCGGAGTTGGAGTAATGGTTTGAACTTCAACGATGGGCTCGCCGAAGAAGTAATTGATCGCATCAATCTCGTGCACGGCGGAGTCGTAGACCATCATTTCGTCTTTGAACTCAGGCCCGACCTCAGCATTGCGGTGCTTGCAGTTCATCACCATGGTCTCGCCCAGTTCACCGGCATCCAGCGCGTCCTTGAGCTCAACATATTCGGCGTCGAAGCGGCGCATGAATCCGAGCGAGACAAGAGATGCTCCGTGGTCGTTTTCAACTTGAACGACCTCATAAGCATCTTCCGGAGTCATGGCTAACGGTTTCTCGCAGAGCACCGGCTTGTTCGCCTTGATACATGCAATTGCCTGATCCTTGTGGAATTGACCCGGGCTGGCGATGATGACGGCATCCACGTCATCTGCTGCGATGAGCTCTTCCCACGTATCGACCACGCGGGAGCCCGGTGCGGTCGCTGATACTTTTTCTGCCGTCTCTCGGAAGTAGTCGGTGATGACGGTAACCTGCGCGCCCTTCGTACGCTCGACGATGCGCTGGACGTGGTCTGAGCCCATTTTGCCAACGCCGATGACGCCGATGCGGATATCTGTGGGGTTGAGGGGATTGGTCATTGTCTTTGTTCCTTTCGCAACTGTGGGGTGCGCTGTTTCCGCGCGGGGAGTAAAAGTCTGTATTTAGTGGTGGTGGGCAGTGGCGACTGCGCGCGGGTCAGCGCCGGCGTCTTCCCAGGTTCCGCGCACCCACGTCTGGTCAGGGTGATCAGTGATATTCCATGCGCGAACTGCAGCAGGGCCAGCCATGACGTTGAGGTAGTACATGTTATGGCCCGGGGCTGCTGCACAGGGACCGTGCCAGCCATGCGGGACGAGCACGACGTCGCCGGCGTGAACTTCGCTCAAGATGTCGAGGGGGCGGTCGTCATGCGCTGAAGTCGTCTGGTGGAAGCCGAACCCAGGCGTGCCGTCAGGACCTGGCTGAATCTCGTAGTAGTAGATCTCTTCGAGCTCAGACTCGGTCTCCGTCGTCTCATCGTGCTTGTGCGCGGGGTAGCTCGACCAATTGCCTGATGGCGTGATGACCTCGCAGGCAATAAGGGAATCCATCTCATCAAAGGCGCCCACGGATCCGAAATTGCGCACAACGCGCGTCATGTTGCCTCCGCCGCGGACCTCGACGGGGATGTCCTCGGCTTTGAGTAGGGTGGTGGGATAGGACTTCTGCGCGACGGCACTGGTAAGTGCGAAACGGCCGCCCTCGGCGGAGTGGACCGTCAATGCGGTGTCACGTCCTACGTAGAGCACGTCAGTCGCGGCAGTGAAGACGTCTGGGCGTCCTCGCAGGCTATAGTCCTCACCATCTACAGTAACGGTGCATGCTCCGGTAAGCGGGACGACCATGGTCTCGCGATCCGTGGCGGGAACCTCGACCTTCTCGCCGCCTTTAAGTGCGGCGATGTGGAGCCCGGTGTACGTCCAGTCATTGCGCTGCTGAGGGTCGACGACGGTGTCGAAGCTGCCGGATGCTGATGCCCCTGCCGGAATGTAGAGGTTTGCATCGGTGTGGGCGGAGGAATCGGTGTGGTGGGTCATTGTGTCCTTTCCGTATACGTTTCGTAGTGTGCGGATTAGCGCAGAAGCGCTGCGGCGCGTGTGACGGCGTCGGTCACGGTGCCCTCGGAGGGATAGAGGAGGGCGCGGCCGACGATGAGACCGCGCACATTGGGTTCTGCGAGCGCCTGTTTCCACTGGGCCTCAAGCTCGCCGCCACCCGCGGTGCCAGGATCACCACCAAGAATGAGCGTAGGTAGCGTCGTCGAGGTCATGACCTTGTGCATATCAGGTGCGACAGGCAGCTTGAGCCAGGTGTAAGCGCTCGTGCGTCCCAAACCCTGCGCGATGTGCACAGACTTGATGACAGCATCCGTGGAGAGGTCATTTATTACCTTGCCGTCCACGCGGCTCGACATGAATGGCTCGATCATCGCGATGAGCCCCTCGTCCGCGAGCTCGTTGACGGCGTGAGCGCTAGCTTCGAGAGTGTAGGACGTACGGTCATCATCAAGATCGATGCGCGTGAGCATCTTGCCGCCGTCGAAGCGCGAGGACGCAATTGAAGACGCATCGTAGGCAGTGAAACGATCTTCGATTTCCCAGTGGCTGCCCGCCAATCCGCCGCGGTTCATCGAAGCGAAAACGATCTTGTTTTCGAGTGCGCCCATGAGCAACAGATCTTCGAGAACGTCCGGGGTACCAAGGACGCCGTCCACAGCATCCACAGCGAGTGCTTCGCGCAGACGGTCGAGCATGACGCGGCGATCTGCCATGGCAGTCGCGTTGGGGCCCGAGGCAAGAGCGCCGCGTGCGGGGTGATCTGCGGCGACGATGAGCATGCGGCCGTCGGTGTCGTGGACGGTGCGGCGAGCACGTTGTGCAGCGAGCTGCGCGATGAGCTCCGGGTTAGTGAGACGGGTCTCGGTAATTTCGTCGTAGGTCGAGCAAAAGCGCGTCGTGGAGATAGTCATGACGTGTGGGCTCCTTGCAGATTTAGCGGGAGTTGTGGGGTGAACGATTCTTGAGTTCGGCAAGCATTTCGTCCGGCGTGCGGCCATGGTTGGGGTCTCCTCCGTCAATGAGGAGGTCGATTTCCTCGTTGGTCGGCATTGCCGTCGAGCACTCAAGACGAGTGGAGGCAATCGCGCCTGCGGCGTTGCAGCGGGTAAGAATCTCCTCAAGCTCAAGGCCCTCGAGCAAGCCGTGACAAAGCGAACCGCCGAAGCTGTCGCCAGCACCGAGACCATTGATGACCGTGATGAGGTTGGGGGCGACCTCGACGCGCTGGTCACGAGTCTTACCCAGCACACCTTTGGGCCCCTGCTTGACGATGGCGACCTCGACGCCTAAGTCCAAGAGGGCATCGGCAGCGCGATCCGGTTCAGTCTCACCGACGGCGGTGAAGCACTCTTCCTTGTTGCCCACAGCGACGGTGCAGTGCTGCAGGGCCTGCTGGTATTGTTCGCGCGCTTCTTCCTGGGACTGCCAGAACATTGGTCGGTAGTCGAGGTCGAAGACGGTATGCTGCGAGCTTGCTCGTGACTTTGCGCGCTCGGCGAGCGCACGGTGATGGGCCGAGCGTGTCGGTTCGACGGAAAGGCCTGTGCCGGAAATCCAAAACAGTGGGACCTCTCGGATAGCCTTCAGGTCGAGATCTCGCTCCGTAATATTGAGGTCGGGCGCCGATGGCTCGCGATAGAAGTAGAGCGGGAAGTCATCAGGAGGGAATATCTCGCAGAAGGTAATCGGCGTTTTGTACTGAGGCACGGTGACGACAAAGTGGGAGTCCACACCGAGGCGCTCCATCTCCTGGCGTACGTAGCGGCCAAACGGGTCGTCTCCGACTCCGGTGAATACACCGGTGGAGTGGCCAAGCTTTGTTGCAGCGACCGCGACATTGGTGGGGCTGCCGCCCAAGAACTTGCCGAAGCTTGTGACATCCTCGAGTTTGGTGTCCATATCGAGCGGGTAGAGGTCAACACCAGAACGGCCAATGGTGAGGATTTCGTGGCGCGGTGCTTGGTCGGCCATGTGGGAGTTCGTCATAGTGTCGTGCATCCTTTCGTGATGGGGGCTAAGAGATTCCGGCTTTGTTTGCTGCTGCGAATAGGGTCTTCACGCCGAGAGTAAGGCCTTCAATCTGGCCGTATGCGGCGTCTTCGTGTTCGATATTGATATGGAGGTCTGGATTGATGGCTGCGAGTGCAGTGAGGAACCGTGCCCAATAATCCACATCGTGCGACTCGCCGAGGGCGACAAAGCGCCATGCCGCGTCCTCCGGCGGCACTGCGACGTAGCGGCCGATGGCGACCTCCGCCTTGTTCGGATCTCCTGGTGCCGGGCGGGTGAAGTCGACATCGAGAACACCGCGGTAGCGCGCGCCGGGTAAGACTTTGGTATCTTTGGCGTGGACTCTGATGATGTGGGTGCCCAGACGCTCAATGCACTCGAGGGGCTCCATTTGCTGCCAGAACAGGTGGGACGGGTCGAAATTCACTCCGATGTTCGTAGGTTGCACGCGCTCGACGAACTGTTCAAAGGTCACGGGATTAAACACGAGATTGCGTGGATGCAGCTCGAGCGCTATCCTGACGCCCGCCTCGCGGGCCAGCTCGTCGATCTCTGTCCAGAATTCGGTGGCGACCTCCCACTGGTACTCGAGGACCTCATGGTCGATTCCGTTCCATGCGTTGACGACCCATGCAGGGTAGCGCGCCGCTGGATCCGTACCAGGAACGCCGGACATGGCGACGATTTCTTTCACACCGAGTAACTTCGCCAGCTGGATTGTCTTGCGCAGATCTTCTGCATGCTTGATCCCTTCCTCTGGCAGCGGAGACAGCGGGTTGCCCGAGCACGTGAACCCAGAGAGCACCAGACCTGATTCTGCGATCGAGGCGAGGAAGTGCTCACGCTCGGCGGCCGACGCCAAGAGAGTATCGACGTGTACTTGTGGCGAGGGGATGAATCCGCCGGTGTTGAGCTCGATTCCGGTGAGCCCGACGCCGGAGACGATATCGAGCGCCTCTGTTAGGCCGCGGTCGGGCAAGCAGTTGGTGTAAGCACCGAAGGTGAAGGCCATGAGCGGTAGTCCTTTCGTTCTGTTTCGGAGAAGGTAGTTGATTAGTCGATGTCGATGCGTCGGCCGTCGTTGGCAGCGCTACGTGCAACCGCGTCGAGGATGCGCATCTCGCGGTAACCGTCAGCGAAAGTGGCGTTGGGTGGCAGCGTATTTTCGCCTGTGATTCCCGCGACCTGCTGGATAAATGCGTGCGCCTGGTACGTGAACTGTTCGATTTGGTTGAGCCCGACGCCAGGAAAAGCCATGGACGAGCCGTTACCGAAATATGGGAAGTTTGGGTTTGCCGGGATACGCCGCTGGCCCGTGCGACCGGCAGGACTCGTGGAGTCTGCCAGAAGGATCTCCCCAGTGCGCTCGAGGTCCCATGCAGTGGAACCCTCCGTGCCAAGGACATCGATGCGCATGGTGTTCGGCATGGCGAACGCGACGCGTGAGCAGGAGAATGTACCTGCCGCACCCGAGGCGAAGTGCGCGGTAAATGTTGCGACGTCGTCATTTTCAACGGGTTCAAGGTTGGACATGTCGCCCTTGATGCCGCGTCCGCCTGCGACGGCGGCGCCTTGGGCGGGACGCTCGGCGATGGTCTTGACGAGCACACCGCCGGAGACCGCTGTGATTGGCCCACCAATGAGCTCAGCGGTGTCGACCAAGTGGCTGCCTACATCGCCTAGCACGCCGGAGCCCATGGGGCCGCGGTAGCGCCAAGCCATGGGCACAGCCGGATCCGCCCCGTAGTCCGTCCAGTAACGGGCATCGATGTGGGAGATCTGGCCTAGCGTGCCGTCCTGTGCAAGTTCGGCGAGCATGGCCACCGAGGCATTGCGACGGAAGGTGAAGCCGGTGGCGAAAACTTGATTGGGGTAGCGCTTCTCGAGTTCCGCCATTGCGGCGGCGTTCTCCAGCGTGTCTGCGAGCGGTTTCTCGCAGAGAATGTGTTTGCCTGCCGCAGCGAGTCCCTCTGCCATCTCGCGGTGCAGTACGTTGCCGACAACGATAGAAACGACATCAATGGTGGGATCATCTGCGATGTCGCGCCAGTCATCGGTGGCTTTCTCGTAGCCGTAGCGACGCGCTGCATCCTCCGCAAACGGAAGGTGAGCGTCCGCGATGGTCGCGAGGCGGATCGCAGGGAAGTTGAGATCGTAGACCGTCGTTGCTTGGCGCCACGCGTTCGCGTGGGTCTTGCCGGCCATGCCAGCGCCAATGACGGCGACGGAGAGTGTTGAAGAGGTCATGGTGTGCCTTTCTGGTACGTGGTTGGTGGTCGGTAGATTGGCAGCTAGTTTTGCGAGATAGCTGTGGTCTCGTAGTGAGGCTTGATGCCTTCGTGCTCAAACTTGTGCTCGAGTTCCTCAAGTGAGTGTCCGGAAGTTTCTGGAACTTTCTTGATGTGATAGGTCAGCGCTAAGACGTTGATAACGGTGAACGCAGCGTAAGTGGCGACGGCGCCTATGCCCTCGATGAGCATGGGGAAGAACAAGGTGATGAGCATATTGGCGATCCACATTAAGAACACTGCGAATCCCATACCGGCACCACGGACCTTGTTAGGGAAGATTTCGGAGAGCAGAACCCACACGACGGGACCGGGGCCAGCCTGCATGGCGAGCATGAAGATGACGATGATGGCGATGACGAGGTAGGGAACGACCGGGTTCATGGAGTCTCCGACCAGTCCGTTGTCATCGAGATGCGGGTTAATACCGAAGAAGAAGACGACTGCCATTGCGGCGAGGGCAGCAGTCAGTACGAGCTGTCCCGTAATGAGTACCGTACGACGACCGAACTTGCGCAGTGCGATGAGACCGGCGACAGAGCCAATAACAGAGGCGAGACCGGTGAACACGTTGAGGACGATGGCGGCCTCAGACGTGAAGCCGGCGGCTTGGAGCACGCGTGGTGCGTAGTACATCATCGTGTTGACGCCGGTGAGCTGCTGGAGAATTGCGATGCTCACACCAAGAACGACGATAGAGCGCAGCCACGGGACCTTGATGGCTTTGGTAAGCGAGAGTTTTTCTTCGGTGCGTTCCTTGTGAAGCTGAGCCGCCATTTCTTCGATTTCGCCCGCAATATCATCGTTTTCGGTGCGAATGCGCTTGAGATGACCGATGGCGAGTACAACCTCTCCGCGGGCCATGTGCCACCGTGCCGAGTTCGGCATGACGCGGATACCGAACCAGAGCGCGACTGCAGGAATGGACGCAAGCACGAGCATCCAGCGCCACATGTGGCCGTTACCGTCCTGGACTGTAAGTCCGCCGATGCCAGCGAGCATGTCCCATGCGACGGTCTCGCCTGTGGCATACTGCCCGGTCGGATCGTTAGCGACCGTGGCCCGCGGGCCCCCTGTCGAGGAAGCCAGGATGGCATTCATCGCAAAGGCACAGAACTGGCCAGTGACGATCATAACTTGGTCAAGAGCCACGAGGGAGCCACGAATGTGCTTCGGCGCGGTTTCAGCGAGGTAGACCGGAACGGTTGTTGATGCACCGCCGACGGCGAGACCCAATACGACGCGGCCGACGTAGAGCAGTGGGAGGTTGGGCGCGAGTGCACACAGTAAGGTACCGACAAAAAATACGACCGCGAGTAGAAGGATGTTGCGGCGACGTCCGTACGCGTCAGACAAACGGCCACCGACGAAGGAACCGATGGCGCAGCCAAGCAGAAGCAGTGCTCCGACTAGGCCTTCTTCCCATGCGGTGAGATGAAGACCGCCAGCCTCGTTGGGCATATGCATGTATGGCAGGGCGCCGGAGATGACGCCGGTGTCGTAACCGAAAAGAAATCCGCCGATGGTAGTGATGGCGGCGAGAAGCCCAATTTTGACTTTGTTTCCTTTTGGATCAGTGGCTTCGACGAGCTCATGGATTTCTCGTCGTTTGAGAGTGGGACTAGGCGTCGTGGGGGCGCTCATAGTATCCCTCCTTGCAAAATTCGGTGGTCAGGGAGCGTCGCCGGATGGTGGGGCGGCGACGTGGAATGAACTTTGGATATGCAATTCGAGTGCTCACGCATTTCATGGCGGGGCGTGAAACCTGCGTGTTCAGTAAGAAGTCAAGTGACGAACTGGCAAGCAACAACTTTGATCTAACAAAGTTGCTCTGTTTGTTCGTGATTCGAGACGCTATCACGATGTGTGCAATGAGCGGAAGAGGGGGTAAAGCGATGTGAGCTGCGAATTTATTTAAATACGGATTTAGAAACGGCCTTTTTCGAGGTGAGGCATGTCTCAATATAAAAAATTAGTGACCTTAAATAAAACTCCGGCGGGGGCATTTGTTAGGACAAAGTGTTGACACTGTCGGATTGTGTACGACATACTCCGTTTATGGCCGTTGAAGCGATCGTTCACTTGTTAGGTGAAAGTAGATTCAGCTCACAGTCTCGTAGCCTTATGAGTCGTACTCTTGGGATGCGGAGACCGGTCACCGATAAATACACACCACCGACCACACCACTGATGTAAGGAGGAGACCGTGGCACACACCGTTCGGCTCACAGTGGCGCAAGCATTGGTGCGTTTCTTGTCTGTTCAGTACTCTGAGCGCGACGGACAACGCCAGCGCCTTATCCCGGGTGCCTTTGGAATCTTCGGACATGGAAACGTCGCAGGCGTTGGCCAGGCTTTGCTGCAAAACCAGCAAGCGCCAGCTGAGGGCGAGGAGCATCTCGACTACTTCATGTCCCGAAACGAGCAAAACATGGTCCATGCCGCGACGGCCTTCGCTCGTACGAAGAACCGTATGCAGACTCTCGCCTGCACGGCATCAATCGGCCCCGGTTCGACGAACATGGTAACGGGAGCGGCTCTCGCCACTATCGACCGTATTCCGGTGCTTGTCCTTCCTAGTGACATCTTTGCGACGCGCACTGTTGACCCGGTTTTGCAACAGCTCGAAGACGAGCGCGGTATGGATCTCTCTGTCAACGACGCGTTCCGTCCTGTTTCCCGCTTCTTCGATCGCATCAATCGACCGGAGCAGCTCATCCCGTCGGCGCTGCAAGCCATGCGCGTTCTTACTGATCCTGCCGAGACGGGTGCGGTGACGCTTTGCTTGCCACAGGATGTCCAGGCAGAGTCCTTCGAGTGGCCGCTAGAGTTCTTCCGCGAGCGCACGTGGCACGTCGCTCGTCCCGAGCCCGATCGAGCTGCACTCGAGCGCGCTGTCGCGGCCATTAAGAAAGCCAAAAAGCCGCTTATTGTCGCAGGCGGCGGCGTCATCTATGCGGAGGCGACGAAAGAACTTACTGCATTTGCCGAAGTTACCGGGATCCCCGTGTGTGACACCCAAGCAGGCAAGGGTGCTATTCACGGTGATCATGAACTTTCCGTAGGCGGTGTGGGCGCGACCGGAGCAGACCCGGCCAACACGCTGGCAGCCGAGGCCGATCTTATTATCGGTGTAGGCACGCGGTATACCGACTTCACGACGTCGAGCCATACCGCGTTCAAACACCCAGATGTCCGCTTCGTCAACCTCAATGTCAAGGCTTTCGACGCTGCCAAGCATTCCGCCGAAATGCTCGTCGCCGATGCCCGCAGTGGGCTTCAGTCTCTCACTACAGCGCTCGAGGGCTGGACAGCTCCCGCGGCGCTGCGGGAGCGTGTAGCTAGCCTCAATCAAGAGTGGGAAGAACTCATCGCGCCCTGTTTTGCCCCGCACGACCAGCCGCTGCCGGCACAAACCGAAATCTTCGGCGCGCTCAACGAGCTCATGGCAGACAATGACATCGTCATCAACGCCGCCGGCTCTATGCCGGGCGATCTTCAAGCGTTGTGGAAGGCACGTAGCCCTGAGCAGTACCACCTTGAATACGGCTACTCCTGCATGGGGTACGAGCTACCTGCCTCCATGGGAGTCAAAATGGCTGCTCCGGACAATGAGGTTGTCGCGATTATCGGTGATGGAACCTTCCAAATGGCACCGCAGGAGATTGCGACCATTGTCGCTGAGGACATCAAGGTCATCTTGGTCATCCTGCAGAACCACGGCTGGTCGTCCATTGGCTCGCTATCCGAATCTCACGGTTCCCAGCGCTTCGGTACCAAATACCGCACTCGCAATAAAGAAACTGGTCAACTTGACGGGGACAACGTTCCCTTCGACATTTCCGCCAACATCGCGTCCTACGGCATCGAGGTAGAGGAGGTCTCTTCGACGGAGGATTTCCAGGCGGCTTATGCACGCGCGACTGAAGCTACATCGGCGCGCGCTATTGTCGTCAACACCAATATCTACGGACCCAACCCGCCGGGTATCGGTTGGTGGGACGTTCCGGTCTCTGAAACGAGCGCACTGGACAGCACCCAAAAGGCCCGCCAAGACTACGAGGCCGGCCGTGCTGATCAACGCCACTACCTCTAAAAATCCCTAGACACAGCACCGACTGCGAGACACCGTTCGAAAGGAATTTCATGTACAACGTCACTCACTTCATCAACGGCCAAGAAACGGCAGCCAACGGTAACGACACCCAACCGATTTTTAATCCGGCGACCGGAGGCCAAATCGGTACGCTGCAGCTCGGAACCGCTTCCACCATCGACGAGGCTGTTGAAGCAGCCCAGGCCGCACAGAAGGTGTGGGCCGGCTACTCTTTGGGCAAGCGAGTCCAGATTCTTTATCGTTTCCGCGAGCTCATGCTCGAGCATGCCGATGAAATGTCGGAAATCATCTCCCGTGAGCACGGCAAGACTGCTGCCGATGCCCGCGGCGAAATTGCCCGCGGTCTTGAAACCGTCGAGTTTGCCACTTCTATTACCCAGGAGCTGAAGGGCGGTTTCTCAGCTAATGTTTCCACCGCCGTCGATGCGCACACCAACCGCCAGCCCTTGGGCGTTGTTGCTGGTATCACGCCGTTTAATTTCCCGGCGATGGTTCCGTTCTGGATGCACCCCATCGCGATTGCTACCGGTAATGCCTTCATCCTTAAGCCTTCTGAGCGTGACCCCTCTGCCTCCAACCTTGTTGCGCGTCTTTACAAGGAGGCAGGCCTTCCGGACGGTGTTTTCCAGGTAGTCCACGGTGGCAAGCCCGTCGTCGATGCCATTCTTGAGCATCGAGGCATTAAGGCCGTCTCCTTCGTTGGATCCACTCCGATTGCGAAGTACGTCCACGACACGGCATCAGCCAACGGCAAGCGCGTCCAAGCACTCGGCGGGGCGAATAACCACGCCGTGGTTATGCCCGATGCCAATCTGCGCAACGCGGCACAACAAATCGCGTCGGGTGCCTTTGGTTCCGCTGGTGAGCGCTGCATGGCCGTTCCGGTGGCAGTCACTGTTGGTACGATCCATGATGATTTCGTTGCTGCCATCAAGGAAGAGGCCGAAAAGCTTGTCGTGGGCCCAGCGTCGAACTCGGATACGGACATGGGCCCGGTCATCACTCCGGATGCTCGTCAGCGTGTCATCGACTGGACTACCGAGGCTGAGCAGTCTGGTGCAATGGTTGTCCTTGATGGTCGTGAGCTCGTTGTCGATGGACACGAGGAAGGCTACTTCGTTGGACCGACTATCCTCACCGATGTTCCGCGTGACGCTCGGGCGTACAAGGATGAGGTCTTTGGCCCGCTGCTCGTCGTTATGAACGTTGACAACTTTGACGATGCCGTCGAACTCGTCAATTCTTCGCCGTTTGGCAACGGTACCGCCATCTTCACCGGTTCCGGTCACTACGCCCGCCGCTATGAGGATGAAATTCAGGTCGGCATGATCGGCATCAACGTCCCGATTCCCACCCCGACCGGCTATTACTCCTTCGGTGGTTGGAAGGATTCTCTTTTTGGCGAGTACCACGCTCACGGACCGGAGGCTGTGAACTTTTATACCCGCCAGAAGGCCATCACGACTCGCTGGCCGCACCAGGACGAGCATGTTGAGGCGTCCATGAACTTCCCCACGAACGGTTAGTGCGACCGGCACTGTTCATACGAAGCGATAAGAAAGGTAAACTCAGATGACTACTGCTACGGCGTTGACCAACCAGGAACGAGCGGTCAACCCCCAGGTGCCGTATAACAAGCTCACGATCGGTGTGTGTCCTGACCAATGGGGTGTGTGGTTCCCCGAGGATCCTAAGCAGATTCCGTGGAAGACAGCGCTAGCGGAGATGGCACAAGCGGGGTTTTCAGTCATGGAGACCGGCCCGTGGGGCTATTTCCCGAAGGACCCGCGCGAACTTAAAGATGTCATGGATGAGCACGGTTTCCGAGTCGTTGCGGGCACCGGTTGGGGAGTGCTTCACAAGCGCGAGGAATGGGAAACGACGGAAAAGACCTTCCGCGCGATTGCCGAGACACACGCTGCCGTCGGCGCCGAGTATATGGTCCACCTTCCGCCGCTCTACCGTGACGACAAGACGTGGCAGTTCACTGATGATCGCACGCTTAATGCGCAGACGTGGGATCTTTACATCAATAATGCCAACCGGCTGGGCAAGCTGCTCAAGGAAGATTATGGCCTGACGATGGTCCTGCATCCACACGGAGACTCTCACATCGAAACCCCGGAAGAGATCGCGCGCATCTTTGAAGCAACTGACCCGGATTACGTGTCTTTCTGTCTCGATACCGGCCACATTGTCTACGGCGGAGGTGATCCGCTCCAACTTATTGACGAGTATCCGGAGCGCATCGGTTATGCGCACATTAAGAATTTTGATCCAGAGATTGTGAAGAAGGCCCACGAGCTTGATTGGCCATTCGGTAAAGCTGTTGCCGAGGGCGCGTCCGTCCGACCACCGGCTGGTGAACCGGACTCTAAGGAACTGATCCGCAAACTCGCCGCACTTGATCGTGAGCTCTATGTCATCTGCGAGCAGGATCTCTACCCGGCAGAGCCTGGTTTTCCGCTGCCTAACGCCATCAAGACGCGCGAGTACCTGGCGGAGTGCGGCCTCGGCCGCAAATAATTACCCCGAAACACACAGGAAAGGAGGAAGGCCAATGGTCAAGGTCTTGCTCGACCCGTCAATGTACCATCCGCACCTCACTGTGGCAGAAGAATGCCATAAAGCTGCGGAGCTAGGCTACAACTATATCGAGCTGTCTCCCCGTGCGGACTTCCACGAGTGGCATCACTACCCCAAGGTCGACCGCTACCAGATTGAGGAAGTGCGGCAGGCGATGCGCGACTCCGGCGTGAAGATTCATAGCTTCAATCCGGTGTTCAATTGGTCCAGCCCGAACGAGGAGGAGAGGCGCGCCCAGGTGCGTAACTTCCGTCGCGTGCTCGAGATTGCGGACGCGCTCGAGGTTCCGCTTATCGCGACGGAGTTCTCGGGCGACCCGAACCAGCCACAACGCAGCGAGAGTCAGTTCTACTTTTCTATAGAAGAACTCATTCCTCACTTCGAGAAGTACGGGCTGGAGTGCACGATCGAGGCTCATCCCTACGACTTCGTGGAGACGAACGATTGCGCAGTGCAGATCGTACGTGGTGTTGACCGGGACTGGCTCAACTATGAGTTCTGCTTTCCGCATGCTTTCCATCTCTCTGAAGGTGCCGGGGACATAACGCGCATGCTTGACTATGCGGGTCCACGACTCAAGCATTTGCACATCGCCGACGTGTACAACCACATGGCGAATGTTGGCAATCGCTACATCGTCAACCCACCGGGTGTGGACGCGCGTGTTCACCAGCACAACGAAATCGGCCGCGGTGACATCGACTGGGATGAGGCATTTGGCTACCTTCGCCACACCAACTACGACGGACCGGTTTCCGTGTGCGTATTCGGTTGGGAAGAAGACGCAGACGCCATCAACCGGCGGATGCGAGAGCGAATCCTCGAAGAACTGGGTGGTGATTAACTTAACGCAACTAGGAAGTCGTCACGCCGGATGGTGCGGCGGCTTCTTCGTGTCGTCTCGTCTCATGTTTCGCCATATTGTGCGGACAAGGGGCGATACGCAGTGTCTCTGCAAAAGTCGTCAGTGGCGGTTACGGTGGGATCCGTACTTAACAACGAAGAATTAAGGAGTACACCATGTCGGATCTTTCCAACAAGACCATTGCCATTATCGCGACGAACGATTTTGAGGATTCCGAGCTCACCTCGCCGGCGGACGCCGTGCGCGAGGCGGGAGCGACCGTGAAGATTCTTGCCCCGGAGAAGGGCCAGATTAGCGGCAAAAAGGGTACCTCCATCGACGTGGACGCCACGACGGCTGAGGCCCGTGGCGAGCAGTTTGATGGCATCGTGCTGCCCGGCGGCACCGGCAATGCGGATGCGCTGCGTCTCGATGAGGCAGCCGTGGAGATCGTGAAGAAGCACGTCGAGGCAGGCCGCCCGCTGGGCGTTATCTGCCACGGCGGCTGGATTCTCACCGACGCGGACGTGCTCAAGGGCCGTACGCTGACGTCGTTCCCGTCGCTCAAGACGGATCTGCGCAACGCGGGTGCGACCTGGGTCGACGAGGAAGTCCACGTCGATGAGGGCCTCGTGTCCTCCCGTACGCCGGACGACCTGCCCGCCTTCAACGCGAAGATCGTCGAAGAGTTTGCTGAGGGCAAGCACTAAGACGTTCTTACAGAAGTCCCCCGGTACGACGCCTGCATGAATTGGGCGTCGCGCCGGGGGATTGTTATGTCTGCGCGGTGGCGTTTAGTCCTCGCCGTAGAGGTCCTCGTCGAGGCGGCTGGTGCGGCGCGCGGGACGCTTGGAGGCTGCGGGTGAATCTGAGGGGGCATCGGCAGCCGGGGCCGCTTGAGCAGGGAACGTGGCGGTGCCGTCGCCTGCACGGCGATTCGGATCGGGGCGCACCGGAGCGTCCTCTTTCGCAGTAGACGTCTTCGCAGCCTGAGCTTCGGCTGCGGCCTGGGCCTTAGCGAGCTCGCGTTCGCGGGCCTCGCGGCGGGCACGCGCACGGGCGACGCGCTCAGCCTGCTCGCGCTCGAGAGCATCGCGCGCCGGGAGTCCCTGCTCGATGCGTTCTTGGGCGGCGCGCTCCGCGGCCTGTTCGCGGCGGCGCGCGTCGCGGTCGCGCTCGCCGGTGCGAACGCGACGGATGGAGGCGGTCTCCGATTGATTGCGGGCTTTGAGCTCCGCCACCGTGAGCGTGCCGGAGCGCTGGCGGGCGCGGGTGCTTGCGACGCGATTGCGGCGCTCAGCCTCCGCGGTGGCGCGGCGGGTGGCAGCCTCAGACTCGCGGGTTGACGAGGCGTTGCGACCAGCGAGCCACAGGCGCACGACGGCGATCAGAGCCCCAGCTAGGACAAGGATGAGCAGCGTGGGAAAGCGCTCAACGAAAGGATAGGCGCCAGTAAACAGCGTGGTGCGCGAGAACAACGAGGCAGTATCGCTGCTTCTATACGCAGTCAGCCAGCCGGTGAGCAACACCATGACCGCGAAGATCACGGGGATAGACAAGACCGTAATGAGCAAGCCGCGTGGGTTGACCACGAGGACGGCCGCGAGGACGCCGAGTGCGAAGCACGCTGTAAAGGCCCAGTTAAAGCCGCTCATGGCGACCGTAATAATGAGGCCGAGAAGGAGCCCACCGGCGAGAATCGCCGGTCCGGACCACACTGGCATGCCGGACCGCGGCGCGGATCCGGAGGGACGGCGGGTGGCGGTGGAGGCATTGGCATGTGACACGAACGGCAATTTTACCGTTTCTTCACTCAGGAAGAGGAATTGAGCGAGGTGAGTTTCGCATATCGAGACCGCGCTGTCACCCCACACGGGACGCGCAGGCCGTCGTCGGCTCATCCCACGCAGCGTGGGATGAACCGCGTATGCCGGCCAGTGCGGTGGCGGCGGGCTGACGACGGTGAGGTCGAGCTCGGCGTGCGCCTTGCCACATCCTGCCGCCGGGAACCACGGCTCGGTGCCTAGTTCTTGCACGGTGAAATCCGAGGGCACGTTCATATACTCGAAGAATTTTCTCAAAGAGAGGTGTCGTGAGCATACCGAGCATGTGCGTGTTGTGCGCGTGGAAGGAGAACGAGTGGATCGTGCCGGCGGGGGCGAGGCGGTAATAGATTGAGACCATCGCAAACCCCTGCGGCGTAAAGGCTCGCGCACAATTGGGCCGTGCCGTGCGGTCGTGGAGACGCCAGCCGCCGTTATGGATCCACACAATCACAGGCGGACGAGTGCTTCCGTCCTGAGCGGTGGACGGCAATTCAATGTCGAGGAAAAGCCCCGGAGAAAACTCGTAGGTGGAGGACATGGTGATATCCCGTCTTGTCGCGCCCGGTCCGGAATGCTGCGTCCACGACCGCTGGGGTGTGCCGCCGCGTAGGCCTAGAAAAGCGCGGTGGTATGAGAGCAGCACCCGATCCTGTAACGCGCCTCATCCTTTCGTGGGAGCGTGTCACGGGAGCAAGGCCTGTGCCGTCTGTCGGCGGAAAGATGCAGAACATCGGCGGGGACGGGGGTAAAAATCGTTCGCTTTACGAACTGCGGTGCAGATTATGAACGATGCGTTACAGTGCGTGCATGACCAATTCGACATCGCACCGAGGAGAGGGCGCTTCCGGTTCGGCCCACCGTGCTGTGGGCGACGAGGTTGCTGATCCCAGCAGAACACGGTGGCAGCGCGCGGCTATTTACCTAGGCGGATTTGTGGGTCCCTTTGTGGGCCAGTCTATTTCCGTCGTCTTGCCGGAGTTTTCGCGTTCGTTTGGGATTTCAATCTTCCTCGCCGCGCTGACCATTACGGCGTACACCTTTCCGTTTGCGGCTGCGATGTTGTTCTCTGGCCGACTGGTGCGCGGGTTTTCACCGTCCAAGGTTGTGCTCGTCGCATTCGCTGTTATTTGTGCAGGCGCCGTAGGTCTGATGCTGGCGCCTACATGGTGGATATTCCTCACCATCTTCGTCATCATGGCGATTGCCAATGCCTTCACGACTCCAGTTCTGCAAGGCATTGTGAAACGGATTACTCCTGACCATGAGCTGGGCACCGCGTTGGGGACGTTTACCGCGATGCAATCGTTGGGCGTGTTCTCGGCTCCGCTGCTGGCCGGTGCCGCCGCGCTCATCTCCTGGCGGCTGACCTATCTGGTCGTTATCGCCTCCGTGGTCTTCATCTTCGTGGTGCGGGTGCCCATGCTCACGCCCGCGCCGCGCCGGGCGGCCGGTGACAACGAGCGGGTGCGATGGGGATATATGTCCGTCCACATGCTCACCTTCCTGATTCTGGGCGCCGGTGTGGTGGGCATGCCGTTTGCCGTGTCCTTGCTCGCTGCGGAGCGCTTTGATCTCGGCTCGGCCGGCCGCGGCGCCGTCGTGATGTGCGGCGGTTTGGCAGCGTTTATTTTTTCCCGCTTCATTGGTCGCGCGGTCGACGCCCTGGGCGTGCCCCGGTCACTCGCGCTGGGACTGGGGAGCGTCATCGCGGGATTGTTGTGCGTGCCATTGTCCCCGCACCCGATCGTCATTGCGGTTGCCTGGGCGCTGGCGCTCGTGGGCATGCAAGCGGTTCAGATCATCATCAATATGCTCGTGCTGCGCTCGCCCGGTGGCACGGAACTCCTGTCGACCGTGTTGGCCTTCCGTTTCTTCGGCGCGGCGCTGGCTCCTGTTGTCATGATGCCCGTGTTTACCGCCAGCCATTATGCTGCCTTCTGGATTCCTGCCGCAGGCGCGGTTATTGCCTTAGGTCTGCAGCTCGCAGTCGCGCGTCGTGCTGCCGCGCGGCACGCATCCTAAAAGCCGTCTTCCTCCGGTAGAGGCTCCTGCGCGTAGCGCGGCCACGTATCGACGCGCTCGAGTTCGGTGGGGAGCCGGTCTGTGCGTGCCGGGATGTCCATCTCGCTAAGCTTGCGGGCGGTGACCATGACGCGGGAGTCGACGGAGCCGAGCGTCGCGTTGAAGGCGTCGATGGCGCGCTCGAGGCCGCGGCCCACCTTATTGAAGTGCTCGCCCATGGTGTTAAGGCGCGAGTAGAGTTCGCGGCCCAGGCGCTGCACCTCGCGCGCTTTGTCCGAGATGTCTTCCTGCCGCCAGCCCAGCGCGACGGTGCGCAGCAGGGCGAAGAGCGTGGTGGGTGTCGCGATGACGATATTGCGCTCGAAGGCGAACTCGAGGAGGTCCGGGTCGACGCTCAGCGCGGCGTCGAGGAAAGGATCGGCGGGGACGAAGAGCACCACGAACTCGGGCGTGGGCTGGAAGGCCTCGATGTACTCCCGGCCGGACAGCGCCGCGACGTGGCTGCGCATGAGATGGGCGTGGCGGCGCAGGAAAGCGGCGTGCTCTTCGGGGTCTGTGGCCTCGAGTGCGTCAAGATACGAGCTGAAAGGAACCTTGGCATCGAGGACGATCTGACGCCCGCCGGCCAAGCGAATGACGAGATCGGGACGCACGCGCTGGCCGTCGAGGGTGGCGGTGACCTGCGAGTCGAAGTCGACGTGCTTGACCATGCCGCCGAGCTCGACGACGCGCTCGAGTTGGATCTCGCCCCACCGGCCGCGAACGTTGGGGGAGCGCAGCGCTGTGACGAGTTTGTCTGTGCGGTCATTGAGCCGCGCTGAGGTACGCGTGATGGCCTGTACCTGGCTGGTAAGCGACGCGAATTCGGCGGCGCGACCAGCCTCGAGCTCCTGGAGTTGGAGGCCCAGGCGATCCATGGCCTTCTCAAGCGGGACGACGTGGCGGTCGAGCGAATCTGCGAGGCCCTCGCGCACTCCGGCGGTGAGCTCGCGGGTGGCATCGGCAGGCAAAGCAGGCGCGGGGGACTGGCCCACGCGGTAGGCGTGTGCAAGCCAGCCCAGCACGGCACCAAGAACTAGGCCAAGAATCAAATACAGGATGGAGCTCATGGAGCCCCACCCTGCCAGACGGTGTCGACATGGTCGTTTAGGAACGCCGGAACTTATCGAAAATTTTATCGAGAATGTCGCGGGCCTTGTCGAGCTGCGGACGAATGCGCGGGCGCTCGGCCGGGTGTGGCGCGGCGTCGACGTCCATGGTGGTGGGGTCGGTGCCATCAGCTGCAGCGTCGCGACCTGCGGCCTCGTTAGCGAACTCGTTGTCGCGCAGGGCGACGCGTTTCAAGCGGCCCTCGTCCTCGGTGTAGCGACCGATGAGCTCGCCGGCGACGGTCTCGAAGCGGATGTCTTCGGCCTGGATCTCGCCCGACTGCAGCTTGAGGATCTCAAGGACGTAGCGCCAGCACACCGCGAACACGGCGACGACGGGCACGGCGAGGAAGGCGCCCACGAGACCAAAGAGTGCGGAGCCGACGGTGACGGAGATGAGCACGACGACGGGGTGGAGGTTCATGGCGCGGGCCTGGAGCCAGGGGCTCAACACATTGCCCTCGAGCTGCTGGACGACGAGGACGATGATGAGCACAATGACGGCTTTGGTAAGCCCCAGGGAGACGAGCGTGATGGTCACGGACAGCGCGCCGGCGACGATGGCGCCGACGAAGGGGATGAAGCCGGCGCAGAACGTGATAATCGCCAGAGCCATGGCGAGCGGCACGTTGAGGATGATTAGTCCTAGACCGATGAAGACGGCGTCGATGGCGGAGACGAGCGCTTGTGCGCGGACGAAGCCGCCCAGCGTATTCCACGCGCGGGTGAGCAGCTCGGTGAGGTGCCAGCCCGCGCGGCGGCCGGTGGCCTCGCGCAGCCAGCCCAAGAATTTGTGGCCGTCCTTGAGGAAGAAGAAAGTAAGGACGAGGACGACGAGGAGAGTGACCACGATGGAGGTCACGGTGCCGATGCCAGAGAAGACGCTGCCTGCGATGGAACCCGCGCGGGATTGAATCCATGTGGCGGCCTCATCGATATAGCGGCTCAGCTCGTCGCTATCGAGCTCGAGCGGCGGACCCTGGACCCACAGCTGCAAGCGCTGGATACCCTCGACCGTCTGTAAGTACAGCGTCTGGGATTGCCGCGCGAAGTTCGGCGCGACAAATGCGATGATGCCGCCCACAATTCCAAAGAACAGCAGGATGGAGGCGAACGCGGCGAGCCCGCTGGGCAGCCCGGCCTTGCGCATCCCGCCCGACAGCGGCGCGAGCACCGTACAAATAATGAGCGCCAGCAGAACCGGTAGGACGCCCTGCCAGAAGTTGCCCAGCATGCGCGCGGCGGCATAGATAAATGCGCCGATGATAAACAGGCGCAGCGCCCACATCGAGACGTCGCGCACCATCTCGGCGACAACGACGGAACGATCGACCTGGTCTCCCGGCGGGTGCGGGGAGACGTCGCGCAAGCGGGCGGCATCGGCAGCCTTGCTCGGCTTGGCGGAAAGCCCCAGGGCCTCGGGGCGGGCGCTGGGGTCTGTCGGGGATGCGTCGTGCTTGTCAGAACTCACCCCACCATCTTGCCTTAAATTTTTCCTGGTGCGTTAGGATTGGCCCCGTGAGTCTTACACTTGGAATCGTCGGCCTGCCCAACGTGGGCAAGTCCACGCTATTTAACGCCCTGACCCGTTCCGATATCCTGGCCGCGAATTACCCGTTCGCCACCATCGAGCCCAACGTCGGCCTCGTGGAGCTACCAGATAAGCGCCTCGACCGCTTGGCTGAGATGTTCAACTCGGAGCGCATTTTGCCCGCGACCGTGTCCTTCGTGGACATCGCTGGCATCGTCGAGGGTGCTTCCAAGGGCGAGGGCATGGGCAACGCCTTCCTTGCCAATATCCGCGAAGCCGACGCCATCTGTCAGGTCGTCCGCGCGTTTTCCGATGACAATGTCATCCACGTCGACGGAAAGGTCGACCCGGCGCACGATATCTCGGTCATCAACACCGAGCTCATCCTCGCTGACCTGCAGACCATCGAGAAGGCCCTGCCGCGCCTGGAGAAGGAAGCCCGCAAGGATAAGGACAAGGCCGTCGAAGTCGAGGAGACCAAGAAGGCTCAGGCCGTCCTCGAGGACGACCGCACCCTCTTCGCCGCCGCGAAGAACGGCGAGCTCGATCTCGCGCCGCTGCGCGACCTCCATCTCATGACGGCTAAGCCCTTCCTGTACGTCTTCAACTCGGATGAGGCCGTGCTTACTGATGCCGCCAAGCGCGCCGAGCTCGCAGAGCTCGTCGCCCCGGCGGAGTGCGTCTTCCTCGACGCCCAGACCGAGACCGAGCTGCTCGAACTGCCCGAGGATGAGGCCATGGAGCTCCTCGAGTCCGTGGGCCAGACCGAGCCGGGCCTGGCCACGCTCGCCAAGGCTGGTTTTGAGACGCTTGGCCTGCAGACGTACCTCACCGCCGGTGAGAAGGAAGCGCGCGCCTGGACGATTAAGAAAGGCTCCGCCGCCCCGCAGGCCGCTGGCGTTATCCACACCGACTTCGAGAAAAAGTTCATCAAGGCGGAAATCGTTTCCTTCGACGACCTCGACGAGGCTGGCTCCATGGCCGAGGCCCGCGCTCACGGCAAGGTCCGCCAGGAAGGCAAGGACTACATCATGCAGGACGGCGACGTCTGCGACTTCAAGATCGGCGGCTAGACTCACCCGCCGCCACAGCCCGGGTCTGCTCGCACACTATGCTCACCGGCGACGACAACGAGTCGGAGCTCGTCAACGCTTAACCGGCTTTTCACGACAACGAAGCCCTCCAGATCACGCGATTTGGAGGGCTTCGTTGTCGTGAAATCCCGCTTAGAGTCGCAACGTCTTCATCACATGCATGCCCGTCGTAATGAGCGTGCGGAAGCGCTCGGGCGGCAGGAGCGTCGAGGGCGCGAGCGGGTGGAGACGTTGCGCGGCGACCGTTCGCTCGTTGGACCACAGTCGCAGGCCGGTCTCGCCGTGGCGGTGGCCGAGACCGGATTCCTTGACGCCGCCGCCCGGCGCGGCGATGGAGCCGTAGGCCGCCGCGAAGCCTTCGTTGATATTGACCATGCCGGCTTCCACCCGGCTGGCCACGTTCCAGGCGTGACGCTCGGATCCGGACCACACGGAGGCCGCCAAGCCATACGACGTGTCGTTGGCGCGTGCGATGGCCTCCTCGTCCGAGTTCACCTTATAGAGGGAAAGCACGGGGCCGAAGGTCTCGGCGGCGTAGCACTCCATGTCTTCCGTGACACCCTCGAGGACGGTCGGCTCGAAGAAGAACGGTCCGAGCTCCGGGCGGGCCTTGCCGCCGTAAACGACAGTTGCACCCTTGGATACCGCGTCGTCGACGTGGCGTTGGACAGTCTCGAGCTGCCCTGCCGAGGTGAGCGTGCCGATGGTCGCCGCGTCTGTAAACGACGCGCCGAGCACCTCGCGGTCGAGCGCCTGCTTCAGTTCGGCGAGGAGCTCGTCGTAGACATCGGCATGGATGTAGGCGCGCTCGGCAGACATACACAGCTGTCCCGAGGAGGAAAATGCCGTGCGGACGAGGGCTGGGGCGGTGGAGGAGGCGGGGGCGTCGGCAAGCACGAGCGCGGGATTCTTACCGCCCAGCTCGAGCATGGCGGGAATGAGGCGCTCGGCAGCCTGGGCGGCGAGCTGCTTGCCCACCTTCGTCGAGCCGGTAAAAGATAGACCGTCCACGGTAGGCACGAGCGCGTCGCCGACCTCGGCGCCGCGGCCTGGCACGAGTTGCCACGCACCCGCGGGCAGGCCCGCGGCGATGGCGAGGCGGCGCAGGTAGATGGCCGTGAGCGTGGTCTGGGAGTCTGGCTTGTGAACCACGGCGTTACCCGCGGCGAGCGCGGCGAGGACGTCGCCGACGCCGAGGGAGAGCGGATAATTCCACGGGGAAATGAGCCCCACGACGCCGAGCGGGTAATACTGCGTGCGCGTCTTGGTAAGCACCGGCAAGGCGCCGCGGTGGTGCTCGTCGCGCAAGGCGTGGGCGGCGCGCTGACCATAAAAGCGCGCGCAATTGTAGAGGTCCATGACCTCGTCATAGGCGTGGGCGCGGGCCTTGCCGTTTTCGGCCTGGATGAGGTCAAGGACGGTGTCCTCGTGCGCGCGCAGGGCCTCGTGGAGGCGGAAGAACACGCGGCGGCGCTCGGCGAAACTCGTGTTGCCCCAGACCTTTTGTGCGGCGCGGGCGTCCGTGACGGCGGCTTCGACGTCGGGTGCAGTCGCGGTGGGAAAGGCAAAGAGTTCCTCGCCGGTCCAGGGGGCTACCGCGATATGCGCGGGGCCGGTGCCGCGCACATCGCCGGCCGGTGCGGAGTCGAGGAACGTGCGCAGGCGAGCGGCGAGTTCGGCGGGAAGCGAGGGCGAGCGAAAGGTTTTCATATAATCCCATACTAGCGATTACTGGTGTGACTATCCTTGCATTATGACAGTCACTGAGATCCAGCCCTCGCAGGCGCTGCGTGCGGCCGTGGACCGGCGCGTGCGCGCGGGAACGAGCGTCGCGCCGCTGGGCGCGGTGGACGTCGACGCCTTTGAAAGCAACGCACGCGCCATGGTCGCCCGCGCTGGCGGGCTGCCCATTCGCGTGGCCTCCAAGTCGCTGCGCAGCGTCGAGGCCCTGCGTTATGCGCTGTCTTTCGACGGTTTCCAGGGCATCCTGGCGTTCTCCGTTCCTGAGGCCATCGCGCTGGTGGGCGAGGGGTTCACCGATATCGTGGTGGCCTATCCCAGCGTCAATCGTGAGGCGTTGGCGCAGCTCGCCGCCGACGAGAAGCTGCGGGCGACTATTACGGTCATGGTCGATGAGACGGCGCACCTCGACCTCCTTGACTCGCTTGGCGCGGGTCCCGTGCGCGTGGCCATTGACATGGATTGCACGCTGCGGTTGCCTACGGAGAAGCTCGGCGCGCTCGTCATTGGGCCGCGGCGCTCCCCGCTGCGCACGCCGGAGCAGGTCGCGGCGTTCGCGCGCGACATCGTGCGGCGTCCGAATCTGAAACTGGTGGGCATGATGGCCTACGAAGGCCAGGTCGCCTCCGTGCCGGACGGCGAGACCGGGCCCGTGGGCGCGGTGAAGCGCTGGCTACGCACGCGTTCGCTCAACGATCTCGCGCCGCGCCGGGCTGCCTGCATCGCGGCGGCGCGTGAGGTCGTGGACCTCGAGTTCGTCAACGGCGGCGGCACGGGCTCGCTCCACGAATCCGCGGCGGAGGGCACGCTCACCGAGCTCGCCGCAGGCTCCGGCTTGTACACCCCGGCCATCTTCGACCGGTTCACGGCGCTCGAGCACCGCGCGGCGGCCTTTTTTGTCTGCCAGGTCTCGCGCATTCCGGCTCCGGGCTGGGCGACCGTGAACTCGGGCGGTTGGATCGCCTCTGGCCCGCCGGCCGCGGACCGCGTGCCGGTCCCGGTGCTGCCGGCGGGACTGAAGTACTCGGTCACGGAGGGCGCCGGCGAGGTGCAGACCCCGCTCCATGGTCGCGTGGCGAAGAACTTAAACGTGGGCGACCTCGTGTGGTTCCGCCACGCGAAGGCCGGCGAAATGACAGAAAACGTGGACTCGCTCCTCGCCGTGCATCACGACGGCACGGTGGAGGAGTGGAGCACCTATCGCGGTAAAGGATGGACATTCCGGTGAACTTTTCTAACTGGTCCGGCTCCGTGCGCACGCAGCCGCATACCTTCCTCCAGCCAGCGACCATCGCGGAGGTGCAACACCTCGTGCGCACCGCACGGGGCTCGGTGCGCACGGTGGGCGCTGGGCATTCTTTCACTCCCGTCGCCGCGGGCACGGAGACGATGGTCAACCTGGACAAGCTCAGCGGCATCGTCAGCGTCGATGCGGACCGCAAGCGCGTGCGCTTCCTCGCCGGCACACGCCTGCGCACTGTGCCGGGGCTGCTTGCACCCTTCGGGCTGGCGCTCGCCAACCAGGGCGACGTGGACCCGCAGTCGCTCGCCGGCGCGGTGTCGACCTCCACGCACGGCACGGGCCTGGACTTTACCGGATTCGCCGGCACCGTCACGGCGCTGTCGCTTATCGATGCCGCCGGCCAGCGCCGCGACTACTCCCTTGACGAGAACCCAGAGCTGCTGCGCCTTATCACTGTCTCCGTGGGCGCGCTAGGCATCATTGTCGAAGTGGAGATGCAGTGCGTCGACGCCTTCGACCTCGTCGCGGAGGAAGTCGGCGACGACTTCGACGAGATCCTTGATAACTGGGAGACCCACGCCCGCAGCGCGGATCACTTTGAGTGCTTTTGGTTCCCGCATACCGACCGCGCGCAGATCAAGCGCAATACGCGCCTAGCGCCCGATGCCGCGCACGAGGTGGGGCCGCGTCCGAAGTGGAAGGAATTCCTCGACGAGGAACTCGTGGGCAACGGCGCCTTCGCTGCAGCCCTGGCGGTGGGGCGCGCCGTGCCCGCGTCGATCCCTTACGCCAACCGCATCGCGACCGCAGTGCTCTCGCACAACCGCTACCGTGGCACGAACCACGGCGTGTTCGTCTCGCCGCGTCGCGTGCGCTTCCACGAGATGGAGTACGCCGTGCCGCTGGCTGAAGGCCCCGCGGTCGTCCGCGAGATCCGATCGCTTATCGACCGCCGCGGCTGGCGCATCGGCTTCCCACTCGAGCTGCGCACCACGGCCGCGGACGACGTTGCGCTGTCCACGTCCACCGGCCGCGAGTCCATGTATATCGCCACGCATGTGCCGCAGTTCGTGGACCCGCAGCCCATCTTCGCCGAGATCGAACCGCTTCTGCGCTCTGCCGGCGGGCGCCCGCACTGGGGCAAGATGCACACCCTTGCCCGCGCAGACCTCGCAGAGCTTTATCCGCGCTTCGACGAGTTCTGTGCGCTGCGCGAACAGATGGATCCGCAGTGGCGCTTCGGCTCAGATCATGTGAAGAAACTCTTCGGCTAATTGAACTTTCGGTCTCAATTGACACCCCAGCGTACGGCTGGTTTTATAGCTGAGCAGAAGGGGAGTAGTTCCGCGTCGGCATCTGGGGTTTAACCCGGTCGGCGCTGGCTGGTCGACATACTGGCGCCACGCGCCCGGCCACCCAGCCAGGTTCCACCTGGTGAGCGAGACCTTCGGTATCCACCGTCCGTTTATGCCCGGCCGAACCGAAGGGACTCGTCACTATGTCCGCCATTGATCGTTCCGAACAGACCGCCCTCGAGCGGTTTATGAAGCTGTCTATCGCCGCCGCCGTCGCGACGATTCTGCTGAAGACCCTCGCCGCGTGGCTCACCGGTTCCGTGGGTTTTCTTTCCGATGCCCTCGAATCCATCGTCAACCTCGTCGCCGCCATCGCAGGCTTCATTGCGCTGCGCATCGCCGTCAAGCCCGCGGACAAGGACCACCACTTCGGCCACGGCAAGGCCGAGTACGTCTCCGCGCTGCTTGAAGGCGCGCTCATCTTTGTTGCCGCCGGCATGATTCTCTGGTCCGCCGCCAACCGCCTCATTCATCTTCAGCCGCTCGAGCAGCCAGGTCTGGGCCTTCTTCTGTCGACCGCCGCTTCCGTGCTCAACCTCGTGGTCGGCCTGGCGCTCCTGCGCGCCGGTAAGACCTATCGCTCCGCGACCCTCGACGCGGACGGCAAACACCTGCTGACCGACGTGTGGACTTCCGTCGGCGTCCTCGTGGGCATCGCTGCTGTGTGGCTCACCGGTTGGCTCTGGCTCGACCCCGTCATCGCGCTCGCCGTGGGCATCAACATCATGTGGACCGGGTACCAGCTCCTGCGCGACTCCCTGTCGAGCCTGCTCTCTGAGTCCCTGCCCAGCGAGGAAAACGCCGCCCTCGACGAGCTCCTCGCGCGCGTTGCCCCCGCCCACGGCCTCACGATTACCCAACGCCGCACCGTGGCCTTCGGCCGTCAGCGCTTCATCTACCTCACCGCCGACGTCGACCCCACGTGGACCGTCCTCGCCTCCCACCACGCTGCCGATGCCCTCGAAGACGACGTGGACGGTCTCTTCCCCGGCGCTGAGGTCTTCATCCACTTGGAGCCCGCCGGCGTCGAGCACCGCCGCACGCTCCACATGCGCTAGCTCGCCGCGCTAGACCCCGCGGCGTACAACTCGCCCTCGTCGCCCACGGACTGGTAGCCAATCCTTTCATACACGCGGTGTGAGACGGGATTCGCCTGGTCCGTAAATAACGTCGCGACATCGCCGTCGTCGAGGATGTCCTGCGTGAGCGTTGCCACGACCCACGCCGCGTAGCCGTGTCCGCGCTCGGCCGCGGGCGTAAATACCGGCCCAATGCGCTCGAGACCCAGGCCTGTGTCGTGCACGGCCGTGTAGTGGACAGGCTGCCCGTCGACCTCCCACAGCCAATGACCGCCGCGCGCGAGACGCTCCGCCGCACGCAGTTCGCCCGCCGGGCACTCGGGCCACACCACCTCTTCGCAAAAGTGCAGGCGCGAATGCATCTCCAGCCGCGCGCCCGGGCCGGCGAGCTCCTTGGCTGTCTCACAGTGGCCGATGCACCCCGGCAGCTTCTCACCCCGCTCGTCCAGCGCGTCCTGCAACGCGGCGAGCGCTGCGGGGTCCAGCTTCTGGACATAGGCGGGGTGGGGCGGCGTCGGCTGTGTACGCATCGCCACGCCCACGATTTTCGTCGCTGTCAGTAATCGTCGCGAACCAATAGGGCTGGTCCTCGAGCTTCGGTCTATTCGCTTGGGTAGCAAGCACGCTTGTCTCGCGCAGATGCTCCTTCAGATACTCGCTAGCGGCCGCACGAAACGCGGCCGGTTCCTCATAAAAGGTCGCGTTCATAGCCACTCAGGCTACAAGTAACGTGGATCACATTGCGAGTCTTATGTGTGGCAGTGCGCGCGACTCGCCCCCGCATGGGGGTAAGCGTGTTTCCTAAGAGGAATATTTGTCGCTACACCTTTAGTTTACGGGAGAAACTTTTGGGATAACCGTGTGGATTCTCGGATGTTTCACCCGTTATCCCGTGTCTGCGCCCTGTGGGGACGGAAAAATGATGTGCGTGTCATATATATACTTATACTGTTGCGGGCGGGTGAGGGGATCCTTAATCTAGGCCACGTCGCGCCGCCGCGTTCGAGCGGTGCATCCACATCCATTCACTCTCGAGGAGAACTGCATGAAGCTTCGCCGTCTAGCCACTGCCGCTGCTGCCGCCGTGGCCGGCGCCACGCTTTCCGGAGCGCTCGTCGCCCCGCTCGCTGGGGCTGCAACCCAGACCGAGTCCTACCCGGAGACCCCGGCCGTCAACGCCAAGCTCCCCATCGTCCACACCAGCCATGGCTCGGACCACATCAAGGCGAACGTGCTCAACGCGCGCCCCATCTGCAACCCGTGGGAAGACACCCGCACCGTGGTCTACAAGGTGACTGACACGTTCATGCCGGTGGGTACCATCTCCACCACGAACCAGACGGAGAAGGACATTCCGCTCCAGCAGAACTTGTCCAAGTCGCAGTCCATCCAGGTCTCCGTCAACGGTGACCGCTCTCAGACGACCTCCATCAACGGTAGCCACACCCAGGATGGCACGACCGCAGGCATTTCCTTCTCCATCGCCAAGTCGCTCGGCGCATCCGCGTCCTACTCCCTGTCCTGGGAGGCTGGCCAGTCCATCGGCCCGTACGACGTTCCGCCGAACCACACCGGCGAGGCCACCTACGGCTTCCGCGTTCTCGACATGACCGGAACGCAGCAGTACTGCAAGCCCAACGGCACCTGGTCCACTCCGACCTTCTGGTCTGCGCTGCAGCCTGTGAAGAACGAGGTCCGCGTCAAGCTCTACGACGACATCGCGGATTCCTACGCCCCGAACAAGGACGCGCAGAACACCACCCCGGTCGTCGAGGAAGAAGCCAAGGACCCGGAGACCGACGCTGAGGTCGTGAAGAACAACGAGGTCCCGGTTGAGGGCGAGGTCGCCACCGAGGCCGAGGGCAAGGCTGAGGAAGAGGCCGATAAAAAGCAGGCCGAGGAGCAGCACAAGCTCGACCTCCAGCCGTATTTCACGACGTCCGGCGCGAAGGCCGATGGCTTCGCTGGTACCGTCGCGCTGCGCCTAAAGAACGTCGGCACCGACCGCTACTACGGCGAGTTCCCGGCGACCCAGTTCCGCGTGGACGTCAAGACCGCCGAGGGTCCGGAGGGCGTTGACCGCCTTATCACCCCGCGTTCCTCCAACGGCGCGCACATCCGCGACCTGGGCTTCGACGAGAAGACCTCCACTCGTTCCTTCGAGGTCACGCTGGCCAACCCGATTAACACCGGCGACTCCGTCCGCGTGGCCAACCTCGACTTCGGCGACGGCAATACCTCTGAGGGTCGTCTCCACAACTACATCGAGGTCACCCAGATCTCCCGCATCGACGGGGACGATTCCGAGTACAACGACCAGAACGTCGACTCTCGTGGCGCCACCCTGTCGGATACCGGCAAGGAGCTGAAGGGCACCTTCTAAAATGAGGGCATGCGAATAGTCGTCACCGCCTTCGATCCTTTCGGCGGGCAGCGCGTCAACCCCGCGCAGCTCGCCGTGGCCGAACTTCCGTCCCGTATTGCCGGGGCGGATATCGTGCGTTTTACCGTCCTCACCCGCTTCGGCACCCCCTTACCCGACCTCACGCTTGCCGATGCCGTCCTCTGCGTCGGCCAGGCAGGAGGCCGCGCCCAGCTCACGCCGGAGCGCGTGGCTATCAATATTGACGACGCATCGATTCCAGACAACGCGGGTAACCAGCCTACGGGCACCCCCATCGTCGAGAATGGACCCGCAGCATATTTCGCGACGCTGCCGGTCAAAGCCATGGTCGCCGCCATTCGCGACGCTGGCTTGCCCGCAGCACTGTCGAATACCGCGGGCACCTTCGTGTGCAACCACCTCATGTACCGCATGCTGCACGCGACCGCCGGCACCGCGACCCGCGCCGGATTCATCCATGTGCCCTACGCGCCGGAACAAGGCGAGCCGTCGCTGCCCGTCGCGGACATCACGCGCGGGCTCGTCGCCGCCATCGAAGCCATCGTCGCCCATCCGGACGGCGATCTCGTGTCGGCGGAAGGCGCGACGCACTAATGGCTCGCATCGTCGCCGCACCCAAGCTCAGCCCGCTGCGCATCGACCTGACTCAGCTCGCCGAAGGTCCCGCCCTCGAGCCCCGCGAGAATTACGACAATCAGTGGTTCGCCGGGCCCATTCCGCTCGACGTCCAGGGGATGACGCTCAACTCGTGTCTCATTGCCGATGCCTCCCTCGACGACGTCGACTTTGCCGCCTCGACCTTCACCGAATGCCAGCTCACCGGACTCGATGCCCCACGCCTGCGCCTGCCGCGCACCGTGCTCCGCGACTGCGAAATTGCCGAGTCGCGCTTCGGCGCTGCCGACCTCGCCGAGGCCGATCTCTTCTCCACGCGCGTGCGCGACTGCAAGTTCACCTGGATCAATTGCTCCGGCGGCACCCTGCGCGACGTCCTCTTCGAGGACTGCGTCTTCGACGAGATCGATCTCAGCCAAGCCACCGCTCACCGCGTCGCCTTCCACGGCTGCCGCACCGCGGCCTTGCGCCTCGATGGCGCGCGGCTCACGGACGTGGACGTGCGCGGCCTCGATATCGGCGGCATCGGCGGGCTGGGGTCGCTGCGCGGCGCGGTGCTCACCCATGAGCAAACTCTGCACCTCGCCCCGGCCTTCGCCGCATTCCTCGGCGCCACCGTCGACTAACGTCGAGTTACGGCAGGCGCTTGGTCCAAGCCTCAGTCGCATACTTCGTGTCGACGAGCTCACGGGCCGCCGCGAGGTCGGCCTCCGTGAGTTCCGCCGGACGCGCGCCGTAGCGGGTGGCAAATTCCTGGGCCATCGTCGCAATGATCTCCTCGCGCGGCACGCCGGTCTGGCGGCGCAGCGGGTCAACGCGTTTCTTCGCCGACGCCAGGCCCTTGGACGCGACCTTCACCTTGCCGATGCGCAAGACGTCCATCATCTTGTCCGCGTCAATGTCGTAGCTCATCGTCGTGTGGTGAAGCACCGCGCCGCGGCGACGCTTCTGGGCCGCGCCGCCGATCTTGCCGCCGTCCGAGGTGATGTCATTGATCGGCACGTACCACGCGTTGACGCCATGCTTGGCCAACGCCGCGAGGACCCACTGATCGAGATAGGCGTAAGAATCCTCGTAAGAATATCCCGCGACGAGAGACTCGGGAGCGTAGATGGAGTATGTGATGCAGTTGCCGCCCTCCATGAACATCGCACCGCCGCCGGACATGCGACGCACTGGCGTAATCCCGTGCTTGTCCACGCCCGCCTGGTCGATCTCATTGGAGTAGGACTGGTAACTGCCGAACACGACGGCGCGGTCGTCCCACTCCCAGAAGCGCAGCGTCGGGCCGCGCTGGCCGGTGGCCACCTGGTCAAGCAGCAGCTCGTCGAGTGCGACGTTGACCGGCGTGGGCAGCACGCCCGGCTGCAGGATTTCCCACTCGTGGTCCGTGAAATCCGTGCCGTCGGACAGCGCGCGCTGCACCGTCACCGCAAGGTCGTGCGTGCTAAACCCGTGCAGGGCCACCGGCTCCTCAATGCGCGCCAAGGCGGCGTCGAGACGGCCCTGAATATCCGCGGTCGCCTCGCCGCGGTGCGTGCCCACGAGCGCCGGCGCGAGCGCCTCGTAGGCGTCCTCGGGCTCAAGAAAGAAATCGCCCGCGACCTGCGCCGCGGTGATGGCACCAGCCTCGTCGACCGTGATATCGACGACGATGAGCTTGCCGCCCGGGACTTTGAGTTCAAAATGCTTATTCGCTTCAGTCATAAACAAGAGCGTACTCGTGTTTAATCATTCTGGCTGCGGCGTATCTCCCGGGGTTTACGTGCCGCGGCCGGGCTTCCGATGCCGCTTCGCCTTACCCGAGGCTTTCCGCCGCGCCGTCACACGTGCGGACTCCGAAGAGTAGCGCCCAGCAGCCTGGGGCAGCGGCAGTGGGCGCCACGTGAGGTCGGGTTCGCCGCCCAGCCCCGCGACGACCCCAGCGAGGGTGGCGATATCGACGCCGTGGGCGCGCGCGTGCTCCGTCATCGCCGCAATATCGAGCGGTGCCGTCGACGCCGATGTGGGGTGGGTGATCTGAGGGAACGGCCGGGTGCCCTGGGGGACGGGGGAGGCGGCATCGGCAGGCTGGATGAGCGCTTGCCATGTGCCGTCTGCTGCGGGCGGCTCCGGGATGATGCGCGCGCGGGGCGCGAGCGCCGGAACGGGCGGCTCGAAGAACTCCGCCGAGCCGGGCTCGGGCACGTCGACCGCGATGAGTCCGTCTGCGGCATAGGCACGCGCGAAGAGCGTCTGGCCGCCCTCGGCCGCGCGACGCAGGAGGTCGGCGACATGCGCCGGCGCCGGTGCCGTGCCCAGCACGCAGTCTTCAGCGGAGGCGACGAACGTCTCGCCCATGAGCGTGAGGGAAACAAAGAAGGAACACGTGTCCATCTGCGTGAGCTGCTCCGCGGAAACGTCGTGCGTGGTGTCCGTGGCAAGCAGTACGCCCATCCCCGGGGCGAGGACGGGGCCGCCCGCGTTATTGCGCGGCACCTGCCAGGGGCCGAGGCCGAGGTTGACCGCGATGTCAAGCATGCCGTCGACGATTTCGACCGTCGCCGTGGTGGTGACGTGCATGGTGCGCAGCTGTTCGAGGTCCGGGAAATCCTGGGATTCCTCGGCGTCGAGGGCACCCAGGTAGCCCAGTGGGCAGCGGATGTTCCAGCCGCGGGTGAGATTATTGGTCTCGAGGGTGACGTCGATGAGCGTCGGGCCGTCGGCCAGGTGCGGAATCTTCAGCGCAGTGGCGGCGACGATGTGCTCGAGGACCGCTGCGTGTTCCACGCCGCAGTAGTTGCGGGCCAGGGGATAGTGCTGCATGGCGCTCCTCGCGTTGGTAAGTGGACTCCTCCATCGTAGACTCTAAAGCCATGTTGTTTGCCCTTGCTCTGACGTTGCTTGCGGGCTTATCCACGTCCATCGGCGCCGCCATCGCCGTGGGCCACCGCGACCCAGGGCCGAAGTTCATGGCGGGTGCCCTTGGCCTGTCAGCCGGCGTCATGCTCTACGTCTCCTTTGTGGAGATTTTGCCGCAGGGCGTGGACAAGCTCATTGCGGCTTTCGACTCGGAGCGCACCGGCACATGGCTGGGCGTGGGCGCGTTCTTCCTGGGCATTGCCATCATTGCGGTCATCGACCGCCTCGTGCCGGAAGAGATCAATCCGCACGAGCCGGGCACCATGCTTGATGATGCCCGCCGCGCCCGACTCATGAAGACCGGCGTGTTCACCGCCGCGGCGCTTGCCTTCCACAATTTCCCGGAAGGCTTCGCGACATTCCTCGCCGGCTTGGAGGACGCGAGCATCGCGCTGCCAGTCGCTTTTGCTATCGCCATTCACAATATTCCGGAAGGTATCGCCGTGGCCGTGCCCCTGCGCCAGGCCACGGGCTCGCGGCGCAAGGCGTTTACGTGGGCGACGCTGTCCGGCCTCGCGGAGCCGGTGGGTGCCGTCGTGGGCTATCTGCTGCTCTTACCGGTGCTCGGCGATACGACGATGGGCGTGGCCTTCGGCGTCATTGCCGGCATCATGGTGTTCATTTCCTTGGATGAGCTGCTGCCTACCGCCGAGGAAACCGGCGAGCACCATTACGCCATCTACGGCCTCATCGCGGGCATGGCGGTCATGGCATTTTCGCTTCTTATGTTTCTGTAGCTCGCTGTTTCTGCTGGTTGTGCCCAGTATCTTTTGGGTGCCACATATAATGTGCAGTCCTCCGCTTGCCGGAGGGCTGTACTCGTTTTAGCGTAT
>NZ_JBCJKS010000020.1:0-43492 GCF_039822565.1 Corynebacterium sp. SA-MJD20WY100
GCAGCGTGAAGCAGAAACCCTTCACACCCCCAACAACCTCACCCACGGAGTTGACAACCTATATAGGAACACCCCCCGGCACCGCCGCCGCTGCCGCGGCGGCGGAGAGCACGGATGCTACCACCGCACAGAGCACGCGTTTCATCTACGGCCTCGTCTGTCCGGATCCCTGCAGGATCCACTTTGTCGAGGTGAGCTCCGGCAGCGCCATGGGCCCACGCGCGTGCAGCTTCTGCGTGGAAATACCAATCTCCGCGCCCATGCCGTAGACCTCGCCGTCTGTGAACGCCGTCGACGCGTTGAGCATGACCGCCGCCGCGTCGACCTCGTTGGCAAACTTCATGAGGACATCGGCGTCCTGCGCGGCGACGGCCTCCGTATGTCCCGTCGTGTACCGAGCGATATGGGCAATCGCGCCGTCGACGCCCTCGACGACCGCCGCGCAGATATCCAGCGACAGCGCCTCGTTCGCCCACTCTTCTTCGGTCGCCTCGAGCGCATTGTTCACTCCGAAGCCCTCGAGCTCCGCCACGCGCCCGTGAATGGTCACGCCCGCGACCTGCAGCGCCGCGATGATGCGCAGCTTCTCCTCGTCCGGCAGCGCCGCGTCGAGGAGCACCGTCTCCGTGGAGTTACACACGGACGGCCGACGCGTCTTGCCATTGATGACCATCGCAATCGCCTTGTCCACATCCGCGCTCTTATCGACGTAGAAGTGGCAGTTACCCGTGCCCGTCTCGATGGCCGGGACCGTCGCGTTCTCCACCACCGCGTTGATCAGCCGCGCCGAGCCGCGCGGGATGACCACGTCGACGAGCCCACGCGCCGTGATGAGGTCGTGGACCGAGTCATGCGATTCGCACGGCAGCAGCTGCACGGCCTCGCGCGGCAGATCATGCTCCGCGAGCACGTCTTGGAGCAGCGCCACGAGAATCTCATTCGAGTTGAACGCCGTCTTCGAGCCGCGCAGCAGCGCCACGTTGCCCGACTTGAGCGCGAGCCCAAAAGCGTCGACCGTGACGTTGGGGCGCGCCTCGTAGACCATGCCCATAACTCCGAGCGGCACGCGCACCTGCTTCATCTGGATTCCGTTATCGAGCGTGTGGCCGCGCAGGACCTCTCCTACCGGATCGTTGAGGCTCGCGACCTGGCGCAGGCCGCCCGCAATCCCCTCGATGCGCCCCGCATCGAGCGCCAACCGGTCGACGAACGCCGGCGTGAGCCCCGCGAGCTTTCCTGCCTCGATGTCCTTCGCGTTCGCCGCGAGGATATCCGCCGTGTGCGCGACCAAATGATCCGCCGCCGCACGCAGCAGCGCGTTCTTCGCTGGCGTGGTCAGCTGCGCAATGGTCGGGGCAACGGCCTTCGCGGCGCGCGCCTTGTCCAGGACCGCCGCGCGCTCTGCTTCACGTGTCATGCTCATGAAGACAGAGTCTAATACAGCGGCACCACCCGCTCGCCCGAATCATGCAGCCCGAAATATCCATCCAAAGCCGAAATAGCCTCAATACCCAACGTTGGACTTTGAACCCATGACGTCCCCTGCTCGCACTTCCTTCCATCCCGCATGTGGCCGTTGCCCTACGGTCTTCGCTGGACGCGGCGCAGAGCTCTCGGCGTTCGAGTTGGCTCTCGCCGAAGGACCCGGCACCCCGTGGTGCACCGCGCTCATCTCCGGCGCCCGCCGTAGTGGCAAGCCCGTACTCATCAACAGGTCTGCCCACCGGCGTCGAGGTCCTCCTTCAGATAGAGTCGGCCAGGTTCCTCCGGCGCGCTGCCGCTTTAGTAGCCAGCCTCCGGGTCCACCTCCGTGGGCAGCGGCTCCCCTGCCGCGTACGCCTCGGCCACGCGGACGGTGTGCTCGCCAATCCGGCGGCGTACCGAGTACGGCGGATTCGCCAGGTGCGGCGTGATGACCACATGAGGCATGTCCCACAGCGGACTGTCCGTCGGCAGCGGTTCCGGGTCTGTGACGTCCAAGGCCGCGCCGGCGATCTCGCCGGCGTTCAACGCCTCGATCAACTCTGACGTATCGATGAGCGGCCCGCGTCCCACGTTGACCACCACCGCGTGCGAGGGCATCGCCTTGAACGCCGCCGCGTTCCCCATGTGTTTCGTCTCGTTCGTGAGCGGCGCGAGGAATACAAAGTAGTCCGCGCGCGGCCACACCGACTCGAGCTCGCTAAACGGCACCGTCTCCGCGCCGTCCACCGGGCGACCCGAGCGATTGACCGCAATAATCTTCACACCAAACCCGGAAAGCATCTCGATGAGTCTCTTGCCAATCCCGCCCGCGCCGAGGATCGCCACCGTCTTGTCCTCAAAGAGGAAGGACGTGTGCGCTTCCACCTCGTCGCGGTTTTCCCACGTGTCGACCCGCTTGTGCGCATGCAGCTGCGCCAAAAGCAGTGCAATCGTGGACTCGGCCACCGTCGAGTCATAGAGCCCCGCCGCATTCGACCAGCGCACGTCCGTAGAGCGAATGAGGTCCAGGATATGGTCCACGCCTGCAAAGGGCACCTGTACGAATCCGATGGACTCCGGCAACTCCGGGAAGTCATCCGGCTGGCCGTTGAAGACAAGGAACTCTGCGTCCTTAAGCTCGACGCGCTCGTGGCCCGCGGCGTCCAGCGCCTCGATGGTCTCTTCCCACGGCTCCGGGATAATGGCGTATTTCATTTAGTATCCTTCTTTCACGTTGACGCGGGTGGGCATCGCTTCGCCAGCCTCCCACGCCGCGGCGTTGGCATTAAAAATCTTTCCCACGTGGAACGTCGCCACCTGTTTCGACGCCGCCATGTGCGGAGTCATCACGCAATTGGGCAACTGGTAGAGCGGATGGCCGTCCGGCAGCGGCTCTGGGTCCACGACCTCGAGCCCCGCCGCAGCGATCTGTCCCTCGCGTAGTGCCGCCACCAGGTGCTCGGTGACAACGGTCGCGCCGCGCCCCACGTTAACGAACACCGCCGAAACCTTCATCGCCGCGAAGATTTCCTCATTGAAGAATCCCTCCGTCGCCGGTGTGAGTGGCAGAATCGACACGACGAAATCGAACTGCTCCCACTGCACGTCGTTCAGCGTCACCGGGCCAGTTCGCGTCACCTCCGTGAGGTTGACATCAAACGGTCGCAGGAGCTCCGCCAACCGCTTGCCGATGCCCCCAGCGCCCACGATCGCCACCTCCCGCGGCCGCCCCTGGGCGTAGAGCCACGCTTGGGACTTATCGAGCTCCCGCGCAACGTCCCACGTCGCGGCCTGGGCAAAGGCCTTGTGGTGATGCGCCGCGGAGAGCATGAGCCCTAATGCGGATTCGGCGACGGGCTCGGCGAACGCGCCAGCTGCATTGCACCACGGCAGGCCGCCCGCAGTGATGATGCCGGCGTCGATGAGCTGGTTGACGCCGGTATAACAATGTTGCACCCACTGGATATTCGCGGGCATCGCCGGGATGCGGTCCGGACGCGGATCCGTATTGATGTAGACCTCGGCCTCCTCGAGCCCCACGTGCTCGTGTCCAGCACGCTCGATGTCTGCAATCGTCTCGTCCCACGGGCGCGGCATATAAAACTTCATGGCCCCACCCTAATACGTGCGCTCGCCCCGGAACACGGACTTTCTTAATTTTCGTGCTTCCTCACCCGCTCAAGGCGCCCTCTCGGGGTTCATCAACGATCCCGGTGGTTCCCCCTTGCCGCCGGATCACGCCACGTCGTCCACGGGGCTTGGTGCGCAATGAGGCTAGATGAAATCTCAACTTTGACAATGCCTAGCGCCTTGGCAACTCTCGATAGTTTGGTTTTGATGGGCGCAAGGTCGCGCGGAAGATATCTGCTCTTTTGACCCCCATCTTTCAGCTCTACGTGCAGAGCGAGCCGGAGTTCCGTGGCTTGAGCGAATTCCTGTGCTCGCTCTATTTCGTGGCCGCCGTATGCGGACCGTTGCAAGGAATAGAGCAGCCCCATGGTTCCCAAGGCTTTCTGACCAACGATGACGTCAAGGTCCGAAGGCGGCCGAGCAGACTCGTACGTGTAATCTTTGACTTCCACGATCCACAGCGTCGAGCCGTCACTAGCAAGTATGTCGCACCCTTTGGCGCCCACCATCCCCGACACTTTTGAGTACTTCTTCCAGGTGTCAAAGAGCTCTACTGTCCAGTCATCTGGGAACTCGAAGAATACATCTTCTACCTTGTACTCCGCCATCGTCAGCCCCCTACCACGCTAAGAATCGCTCGGCTTGCTGCGCCTCTGCATCCAATGAAGCAATAAACGACAACTCTTCAAGTTCCGAACTTGATTCGGCAGTAACGTGCGCGACAGTGTCCTGAGGGCTCTCAACCGGGGTCTGTCGAGACAAGCCGATGTAATTGATGTCCGCAGTAGATTCTGACATCTGCAATTCGCGTAACAAGTAAGAACTGTGTGTTGCCACAAAAACCTGGGCACCAGATTCTGCAAGGTACAACAGTGCCTGGCACACCGCCTTCTGCGAGGCCGGATTAAGATTTGCTTCCGGTTCGTCCCAAAAGAGATAGCCGCCTTCAAGCAACTGACCGTTGGCGATAAGCCGCACGATCATCGCAAGTTTACGATGACCTTCAGCGAGTAGAGGTGCTTCGAGATTTCCAATTCCCGGCTGACTGAGGTAAAACCTACCGTTGTTTTCAGAAACCTTTCCGCCTTCAAGCAAGTCCGTAAATGGCCCGAGTACCTGAGAAGCTTGCTCACCGCGAGGTCCACGCAAGGCAGGTACGAGCAGCAGACTCACCGTGTCTCGCCACGTTTCATCAAAATCAAGCCCATATTGATCAAAGAGTGACACAAAACTTGCGCTTAAGGTCAACAACTCATGAGGGGGTAGGTAAACAGGTTGATCCTCCAAGCGCGCATTGGGAACCTTTTCCACTGAAACCTCTTTTGAGGCGAGATTAGAAAAATTGAAAGCAAGCGGCTCTGCAATTCCTCTGAACTTAAGGGAGACCTCCGCGGTGGTTCGACCAGTACGACGGCGGGTCAATCGTCCTAATTTGTCCGGGCGGAAGACCCCTTTTAGCTTGCTTGCCAGTGCAACGTTGAGTTCCTTCTTAGTGAATGACTCAGAACCATGTACCACCTCTGCACAGGAGTACAGGAGCTTCAGAAGCTGCGATTTACCCGCCCCATTATTGCCGACAATGACGTTGAGACCGCTGCTCAACGCGACGTTTGCATCTCGAAACGGGCCAAATTCCTTGATTTTGACGTTGTCAATGGGATAGCGAGCCATACAGAGAGTATATGGGGTCAAACAAGGAAACTAGCAACAACTCCGAGGAAAAATCCGCGACCCAATCTAAATGCGGGACGCGAAGTTAGAGAGGTAGTCCGCGTGGACGACGGGACGGCGGTATTCCTCAGGGAGCTCGACGGTATGGAGGCCTTGGAGGCCGCGAAGGACGCCGGCATCCATGCCGACCTCACCGCGTCCGATGATTTCGCCGTCGGGGCCAAGGATGTCGATGATCTCGCCCGCGTGGAACTCACCAATGACCTCAGTGATGCCGACGGCGAGCAACGAGTTGCCGCCGGCGGTCACGGCCTTGACCGCGCCGGCGTCGAGGCGCACGGCGCCGCCGGTATCGGCGCAGTAGAGGGCCCAGAATTTCCACGCGGAAAGCCTGCGTTCCTCGCGGGTATGGAAGACGGTGCCCACGGAGGCATCGGCAAGCGCGGCATCGATATTGTCGGCCGAGGTGAGCAGGACGGGAATGCCGCCGCGGGTGGCCAGGCGCGCAGCGGAGACCTTGGTGGCCATGCCACCGGTGCCCACGCGGCCGCCGTCGCCAGCGGTCACGCCGTTGAGGTCTTTGCCCGTGCGGACCTCCTCGATAAAGCGGGCGCCGGGCTCGGACGGGTTCTTGTCGTAGAGGCCATCGACGTCGGAGAAGAGAAAGAGCGCATCCGCGCCCACCAGGTTGGCGACGAGCGCGGAGAGGCGATCGTTGTCGCCGAAGTGCATCTCGGAGGTGGCGACGGTGTCATTCTCGTTGACGATGGGCACCGTGCGCAGTTGGCGCAGGCGATCGAGGGTGCGCTGGGCGTTGCGGGCACGGTCGCGGGCACCGATATCGGAGGCGGTGAGCAGGACCTGCGCGACGGAACGGTTGTAGCGGGCGAAAGACACTCCCCACTCATAAGCAAGGTGGATCTGGCCGACGGCAGCCGCGGCCTGCTTAGTCGCGAGATCGCTCGGGCGCTTGCTCAGGCCGAGTGGCCCCATGCCCGCGGCGACGGCGCCGGAGGAAACCAGAATAATGTCCGACGTGCCCATGCGCGTCACGATGGCGTCGACGATGTGGTTGATCTTCTCCGTCGAGGTGATGAAGCTGTCCTCCTTGGTGAGTGAAGAGCTGCCGATCTTCACCACGATTCGCTTCGCCCGGCTCAGTTCCTCACGCAGCGGCGACTGCAACGGCCCGCGCGGGGCATGGTGCTCCGGCACGATGGGTTCGCCGTCGAAGGGACTTAAGGGAAGCGGATAGCTCATGAAGCGAAACTATACCTCTTCCGTTCAGGCGCCCCTGTTCTCGGCGAGCACGCGGGCGCGTTATCCTTGCCAGCGGTCCTTGTTGGCACCTTCACGCGTGACTTCTTCGTCGGTACCGAAGTCGTATTCGTCGATAAGACCACGGCGTGCCTGCGAGGCGCGCTTACGCTCTGCGGCGGAGACACGGTCGGTACCGAGGAGACGGCCGTCGAAGCCGCGGCCGGCGTTGGTCGCCTTGCCGCCAGTCATCGGCTCCCACTCGAAGGTAATGCCGCCGATGGTCACCGGGCAGCCTTCCACCGCACCCTGGTCGCGCAACTCGTCCTCGACGCCGGCCTTGGCGAGGCGGTCGGCGAGGTAGCCCACGGCCTCGTCGTTTTCGAAGTCGGTCTGGGTAATCCAGCGGTCGATCTTCTCGCCCTCGACAATGAAGCCGCCCTCGATCTCCGGATCTTTGCGCACCGTGAAGTCCGCAAAGCGGGCCTTCTTCGCCGACTTAGGACGAATGATGGTGTGTTCCTTGTCCACCTTGACCTTGGGCTGAGACTTGCGGTGTTGCTGCACCATCTCCAGCAGCTTGTACTTGAGGGGATCCAGACCAGTGTGTGCCACGGCCGAGATGATGAAGACAGGCCAGCCAAATTGCTTCTCAATGTCTTCCTTGAGGAACTCGGCAAGCTCCAGAGCCTCCGGGATATCCGCCTTGTTGAGCATGACAATGCGCGGGCGCTCGCGCAGGTCGCCCAGGCCGGTGTCCTGTTCCAGCAGATCCTGGTAGTTGGACAGTTCCTTCTCCAAGGCCTCGATATCGGAGATGGGGTCGCGGCCCGGCTCCAGCGTCGCGACGTCGACGACGTGCGCGAGCACCGCGGTGCGCTCGATGTGGCGCAGGAAGTCGAGGCCCAAACCCTTGCCCTCGGCGGCGCCCGGGATAAGGCCCGGAACGTCGGCGATGGTGAAGGACTCGTAGCCCATATCGACCACGCCGAGGTTTGGCTGCAGCGTGGTAAATGGGTAGTCGCCAATCTTCGGCTTCGCGGCAGAGAGCACGGAAATCAGCGAGGACTTGCCCGCAGACGGGAAGCCCACGAGGCCCACATCCGCCATGGACTTGAGTTCGAGCACGAGATCGTGTGCCTCGCCCGGCTCGCCCTTCAGCGCGAAGCCCGGGGCCTTGCGCTGCGCGGAGGCCAGCGCCGCGTTGCCCAGGCCACCAAAGCCGCCCTCAGCCGCGATGAACCGGGTGCCCGGGACGGTCAGGTCCGCGAGCATCTCCCCCTTCTCGTTGTAGACCACGGTGCCGGCAGGAATTTCCAGGATGAGGTCCTCGCCGCGCGCACCATTGCGCCAGTCGCCCGCGCCATTCGCGCCACGGCCAGCCTTGATGTGCGGGCGGTAGTGGAAGTCCATGAGCGTGTGGATCTGCGAGGAGACCTCGAGCACGATATCGCCACCGTGGCCACCATTGCCGCCGTCGGGGCCGCCCAGAGGCTTGAACTTCTCGCGGTGGACGGACGAACAGCCGTGTCCGCCGTCGCCCGCCTGCAGGTGGAGCACCACGCGGTCAATAAAGCGTGCCATGGAAATCCTTCCGGAATTAAAAATCAAAGAAAACTAGACGCCAGTCTAGTGGAGATAAACAAAGACCCGAGCCTCCCACTTAAGCGGGAGCCCCGGGCCTTGAAAGCGTGAACGCTTAGGCAGAAGCCTCAGCAGCGGCCTGCTCGGCCGGCACGATGTTCACAATGCGACGGTTGCGCTTGATGCCGAACTGGACGGAGCCAGCCTCGAGAGCGAACAGCGTGTCGTCGCCACCGCGGCCGACGTTCTCGCCCGGGTGGAACTTGGTGCCGCGCTGGCGAACGAGGATCTCGCCGGCCTTGACCTGCTGACCACCGAAGCGCTTAACGCCGAGGTACTGCGGGTTGGAATCGCGACCGTTGCTGGAGCTGGAAGCACCCTTCTTGTGTGCCATGTGGTTTCCCTCCTTTAAGGGTATAAAAGCCGGTTGAGGCTTACTTGATACCGGTGATCTTCAGGGTGGTTACCGGCTGGCGGTGGCCCTGACGCTTCTTGTATCCGGTCTTGTTCTTGTACTTGAGGATGTCGATCTTCGGGCCCTTGCCCTGCTCGACGATCTCTGCAGAGACGGAGACCTTCTCCAGGTCAGCGGCCTTTGCCTTGACGGTTGCGCCATCGACGAGCAGAACCGGGGTGAGAGCCACGGACGAACCCGGCTCACCCTCGATCTTCTCGACCTTGACGAGGTCACCTTCAGCAACCTTGTACTGCTTGCCGCCGGTCTTGACGATCGCGTACATAGAGGGCTACCCCTTATCTAAACTCGGCTCAGGACCCGGTCGGGCCCTGAATGGACATTAAAATTACATTGCGTTTGAGGCTCTCGCGCGCACGGTGATGCAGCGCTTGACTCAAGCCTAAACAGCGACTGTCAAAGACTACCCCGTACACCGTCTAAATTACAAACCGCGGTTGCGACGCGCCGCACGCCTCCGGCCACGCGAGCCTTCGACAGCCTGTGGTTCGCTCGTCTTCACGGAGCGCTTCACAGCGCGCCGGCGTCTGCGCGAGCTTGCCGATGCCCTCTTCTCCTCCGTCGGCTGCTTCTCCACCGTCTCCTTAGGCTGGGCCTCTGGCTGAGCCTGTGCCTGCCTGCGCGTAGCGCGGCGCACCGCACGGCGACGCCCACGCGAGCTCACGGTACGGATCTCGGCCGGGGACTCCTGCACAGGCTGCTGCGAGGAGGCATCGGAAGGCTCAGGCGCACGCTGGAAGTCCTCGCGGCGGGGCTTGCGGTCCGAACGCGAGTTGCCGCGGGTGCGGCGTTTGCGGCGCGGGGAGGCCTCGAACTCGGCGAGGGCCTCCTCGTAGGTCTTTTCTGGGGTCGTCTCTGCGTTCGCGGAGACGTGTTCTTCGTCCGGAATATGCGATTGGAATTCCTGAACGTCGTCGAGGTCTTCGGCGCGTTCGGCGGCCGCGTACGCGATCTCCGCGGCGTCGACCTCCTGCTTCTGCTCCTCACGCTTGTCGCGGCCGCGGTTGCTGCCGCGCGAGCCACGGCGACGGCGACGCTGGGGCTTGCGCTCCTCGTGGTCATCTTCCTTCGCGTGGTGGCCGCCCGCAACGACGGAGGCCGCGAGGTCCTCGAGCGAAGGCTTGTCCTCGCGCTTGTTCTCGTGCTCGTCGTCGCGCTGCTCGTTCTTGTGCTCGGCATGCATGGCCTTGGCGGCCGGGTGGTCCGGCTTCGCGGGGCGCTTACGCTTGCTGCGGCCGTGGTGGTGCTCCGTCTCGGACTCGTCCACGGGGTATTCGTGGATGATAAGCCCGCGGCCGTGGCAGGCCTCGCACTCGGTGGAGAAGGTCTCGATAAGGCCGGTCCCCAGGCGCTTGCGCGTCATCTGGACGAGGCCCAGCGAGGTGACCTCAGAGACCTGATGGCGCGTGCGGTCGCGGCCCAGAGCCTCCTTGAGGCGGCGCAGGACTAAGTCCTGGTTTTCCGGCAGGACCATATCAATGAAGTCGACGACGATCATGCCGCCCATGTCGCGCAGACGCATCTGGCGCACGATTTCCTCGGCAGCCTCCAGGTTGTTGCGCGTCACTGTCTCCTCAAGGTTGCCGCCCGAGCCGGTGAACTTACCGGTGTTGACGTCGATGACGGTCATGGCCTCGGTGCGGTCAATGACGAGCGTGCCGCCCGACGGCAGCCAGACTTTGCGGCTGAGCGCCTTGTGGAGCTGCTCGTCGATGCGGAAGGTCTCAAACGCGTCTGCCCCGCCGTGCTCACGGCGGTCGAAACGCTCCACGCGGTCCGCGAGATCCGGCGCCACGGACTGCACGTAGTGATCCACCGTGTTGTAGGAACGGCGGCCGTCGACGACTAGGTGGCTGAAATCTTCGTTGAAGAGGTCGCGCACGACCTTGACGAGCAGGTCCGGCTCCTCGTAGAGCGTGACCGGCTTGGCGCCCTTGGAATTCTTTTCTTTATTCGCGCGCTCGGTAATGTCCTCCCACAGCGTGTGCAGACGACGCACGTCCGTGCCGATGGCTTCCTCGGAGACATTCTCCGCGGCCGTGCGAATGATTGCGCCGCCATCATCCGGCACGACGCGGTTCAAGATCTCCTTGAGACGCTTGCGCTCCGGGACCGGCAGTTTGCGGGAGATACCCGCATTGCGCCCACCCGGCACGTAGACGAGGTAGCGGCCGGCGAGCGAAATCTGCGTGGTCAGTCGCGCGCCCTTCGCGCCGATCGGGTCCTTGGCGACCTGCACCAGAATCTGGTCACCCGATTTGAGCGCGTGCTCGATCTTGCGTTGGCGGCCGCCCAGGCCCGTGCGGCGCCAATCGACCTCGCCGGCATAAAGCACGCCGTTGCGGCCCTGTCCGATGTCGACGAACGCAGCTTCCATGGACGGCAGCACGTTTTGCACGCGGCCCAGATAGATATTGCCGATCATCGACGCCTGCGACTCAGAGGTCACGAAGTGCTCGACGAGCAGCCCGTCTTCAAGCACACCCACCTGCGTCACGGTGCCGTGACCGTCCGTACGCTCCTTGTCGCGCACGACCATGGTGCGCTCCACCGACTCGCGGCGCGCGAGGAACTCCGCCTGGCTCACGATGTGCTTACGCTCACGACCCTTCTCACGCATCTCACGGCGGCGGCGCTTCTGCGCCTCGATACGCGTCGAACCGCGAATGGCGCGCGGCTCTTCGATGCGCTCGGGCTCGTCGTGGTGGTCCTGCTTGTCGTGCTGCTTCGAGCTGTGCTCATTCTCGTGCGGATGCTGCTCGTGCTGCTGGAGCTCCTGCTGCTGGTCCTGCTTCTGGGAGGTGCGCTTCACAGCGCGACGGCGCCCGCGGCGCGGGGTGGGAGCCATAAAGACCGGCGCGTAGTCGACCGGCGTGTCCGTCTCAGGCTTCGGGGTGACAGGCGCGAAGTCCTCGTCGAAGTCTTCACCGGCCTCCACCAGCGCCTCGTGCAGCTGCTCGATGTCTGGCTCGTGGGACTCGTCGTGCTCCTGCTCGGGTGCGTCGTCGGTGGTGTTTTCAGCGGCATCGTCGAGCTCTTCTTCCAGCTCGGCCTCAACCTTCTCCTCGATCTGGGAGATCTCGTTCGCCACGTTCTTGCGCACGCGCTCGCGCAGCATGGCGTCTTCAGCGCTCTCTGCGTCCTCGGCGCTCTCCTGCTTCGGCTCCTCGTGAGCCTGGGCCTGATCAGACTTCTTCGTGCGCTTCGTAGCGCGGCGACGCGACTTCTTCGGCTTCTCCTCCGGAGTCTCTACCTGCACCGTGGCGAGTTCGGCCTTCTCTTCCTCGAGCTCTGCCTCGACCTTGGTCTCAATCTGGGAGATCTCATTCTCGACGTTCTTCCGCACGCGCTCGCGCAGCTTCTCGTCTTCGGCGTCCGCCGGCTGCTCGGTCTCGGCTGCCTTGGCAGCAGGCTGCGCTTCGGTCTTCTTCGTGGCAGCTTTGCGCGTTGCCTTACGGGAGGACTTCTTCGTCGCGCGCTTCTTCGGCTTCTCTTCGGCTGCCGGTGCGGCGGTCTCAACGACGGCGGGCTCAGCAGTCTCCGGCTCGGCCTTCTCTGCCTTCTTAGCGGCCTTCTTCTGGGTCTTCTTCGGCGCCTTCTCGGCGGAGGTCTTGGCAGCCTTCTTCTTGGGCTTGTCTTCAGCCTTCTCCTCGGCCTTCTTTTCGGCGGCGGGAGCGGCTGCCTGGGCGACAATCGCATCGAGAGCCACGGCAACCTCGTCCGGGCTCAGCGAGGACTGGGCGGCCTTCTTCACGCCCTGCTCGGCGAAGACGCCCACGAGGGCGCTGGACGGTAGAGCGATCTGCTTGGCCAAGGCATAAAGGCGGGTTTTCGGACCGAACTGCGTGCGGTCGAGCTTCGCGATGAGCTTCGCCGCGGCGCTGAGCGAGCCGGTGTCTTGTGTAGTTGTCTTAGAGTTCTTCGGTGCAGCCACTTCTGCTACTCACTTACCTTTTCTCTTGTCGCTCCCCGGGCGCGCACTGTACGGTGCAGCAGCCACACGAGGCAGCGGTGTGTATGAAAGCCTGTCGACGCTTCTCATTCTGCGAGAAGTATCGTGCCTCCCATTCTGGCACACCCGGCGCACCCTCGTCCGCGCGCGGACACGAAAACGCCAAAAGCCCAGGCACATGGCCTGGGCTGTGTACTTCGGTGTAGTGGAGTACGGCTTAGAGGTTCGGGAACCAGATAGCGATCTCGCGCTCTGCGGACTCCGGGGAGTCAGAACCGTGGACGACGTTCTCGCCAACGGTGAGGGCGAAGTCGCCGCGGATGGTGCCCGGGGTGGCCTTGGAGACCGGGTCGGTGCCGCCAGCCAGCTGACGCCATGCCTCGATGGCACGCTCGCCCTCGACAACGCCAGCAACCAACGGAGCGGAGGTGATGAACTCGACCAGCTCGCCGAAGAACGGCTTGTCTGCGTGCTCGGCGTAGTGCTTCTCTGCGGTCTCGCGGTCAGCAACGCGCAGGTCCATAGCGGTGAGCTTGAGACCCTTGCGCTCGATGCGGGAGATGATCTCGCCGATGTGGCCGTTGGCAACGCCGTCCGGCTTGATAAGAATGAGGGTACGTTCAGTCATGCGGAACATAGTACATGACGCCCCGCTTCCGCGCGCACGTTATCGGCCTTGCGCGAGCGAGTGCACAACCGCCTCTGCTTCTTCCTCGCTGGCGCCCCGGAACCACAGGCGTACCTGCCCCACAGCGACGCCGAATTGACCGTTGTCGAGCAGCCGCTCAAGTTCTGCGGTTTGTTCCTCGGTAAGCACCTTGTCCGTAGACTTCTCCAGGGTCTTTCCCTGCTGCACGAGGCCAATGACGAGCGCTATGGCAGCGAGGACCATGCACGCCACGGCGACAAGGCGCGGAGCACCAAAAAGTTGGCTGCCTATCGCCGCAAGGCAAAAGAACGCAGAGAGAGCGAAGAGAACGTAACGCATGCGGCCCAGCTTAACCAGGATCGCGTAAACGCACAGTGTCCTGAATGAACTTCTCGTGAAGATTCTCGTTGCATAAAATCCACGACGAGGACTTTCATACCAACTCAGCTTTCCTTAACGCTGCTAAGGCGGCGTGCGTGCAGTAATTTCCAACTCATCCCGGCATCTCGCCCGGGCCACGTCTCTACTTTTACGAAGGTCGCCTCCATGCGTTTCAACTCTCGTCTTCTCACCGGCTTTGTCGCCGGTCTCACCTCTGTCGCTGTCGCCACCTCCGGTCTCCCCGTCGCCGGCGCCGCCAGCTTCGAGGTCCTCACCAAGCCTTACGCTGCCCCCACCGCCACCCCGCAGGACGTCGTTCTCCAGGTCGGTACCGACGAGGCATCCGTCAACCTCAACTGGATTACCGCCGCCGGTGTGTCCGGCCAGTCCGTCCAGTTCGCCCCGAAGGGCACCGCGCTAGCCGAAGGCCAGACCGTCGCCGCAGCATCGACCGACTCCGCGCTCAACATCACCGAGGGCTACAAGGACGAGGCTCCGGAGGCGTACGCCGAGGCCGCGACCCACAAGGCCACCCTGTCTGGCCTCGCTGAGAACACCGAGTACACCTACCGCGTCGGCTCCGACAAGGACGGTTGGTCTCAGGAGTACACCTTCAATTCCGGCACCTACGGTGACGAATGGAACTTCGTCTTCGTCGGCGACCCGCAGCTCTACGTCACCCATGACCTGGACAAGGAAACCGCGTCCTGGGACGCCGCCGTCACCAAGGCCGTGGCTCAGGGGCCGAACGCCTCCTTCATCCTCTCTGCGGGTGACCAGTCCAACTACTCCAACATGCAGGAGAACTCCGGTTTCATCTCCCCAAACGTCATGCGCTCTACCCGCGTTGCCGTGAACAAGGGCAACCACGAGATGAGCGATGAGAACACGTACAACGCCACCTACAACCGTCCGAATGACACTGACGGAAACTACTGGTACGAGTACAACAACGCCCTTGTGGTTTCTCTCGACTCCAACTCCTGGGAGGACCTCAACGAGGACATTGACTGGCTGCGTACCACCGTCAAGGAGCAGGGCGCGGACAAGGACTGGGTCATCCTCACTTACCACCACTCCTCCTTCTCGCAGGCGTACCACATGGAAGACCGCCAAATTGAGTGGTGGCGCGATAACCTCACCCCGGTCATCTCCGAGCTCGACATCGATCTTGTTCTCGGCGGCCACGACCACATCTACACCCGCTCCCACCTCATGCGCGGCTACGAGCCGGTGAACAACCAGCACGAAGCGAAGCCCGGTGAGACCATCGCTAAGAAGCCGGGCGAGGTCCAGTACGTCGCCATGAACTCTTCCTCGGGATCGAAGTTCTACCAGTTCTACGACTACAAGACCCAGAAGCGCGATGAGGACGTCGCTAGCGACTTCGCCACCTCCAACGATGAGAAGACCATCCGCGACTACACGGCAATCTGGGACCAGGACCAGTCCCCGGACTTTGCCAACGTCTCGGTTACCCCGGATGCGCTTACCTTTAAGGTCACCGATGCCTGGACCGGCGAGACCGAGGACGAGTTCACTCTCACCAAGGCTGCTGCGACGGACAACGATGACCAGAACGGCAACGACAACAGCTCCGACGCCTCGAGCATTTTCTCCAAGGGAGCCGACGCGAATGGTTCATCCACGGGCGGCATTGTCGCGCTCGTGCTCGGCATCCTCGCCGTTATCGGTGGCGGCGCCTTCGCTGCCTTCAACGGCATGATTCCGGGCCTCAAGCTCCCGAACATCAAGTTCTAATCCACTTCCGCCTCTACTGCCGCACGGTAGGGCGCAACGAGAAAGGCACGACACCAGATTCGGTGTCGTGCCTTTCTCGTGGGAGTTCCTATTGAGGAGCATCGAGGTGTTGCGTCGTGAGGTAGCCGCGGCGCATGCGCTCGACAATGATGGAGCGCAGGTAGAGCGCCAATCCCCACAGCATCGCAAAGATGATGGCAACGGCGAGCACAGACCAGTGGATGAAGATGCCCATCGCAGCGCCCACGATTTGGCCGGCGAAGATGACCGCGAGCGCCCACGGCTTCTTCATGAAGGCGAACATGATGACGTGGAACGCGAGCCACGCGCCCACCAGCGCGATGGTGGTGGTCGTCCACAGCTCGCCGTTGTAGAGCATGCGCAACGCCAGCAGGGCGAGGACCAGTGTGATGACCTCCATGGTGAGGCCATTAGCCAGCACCATGCCAGTGAACTGCTTGAGCGGGTCTTTGGCCGGAGCGTGGCCCATGCCCAGCGGGCTTAACTCAGACTCGACGCGGGGCTTGCCCCGCAGTTCGTCACGGTTGTTGTTGCGCGAAGTCATGCAAGTGAGTTTGCCAAAACCGGCTGGGCAAGTCTAATTAATACGGACCGCGACGTGGTCCAGAATTGCCTCTGCGACGTCGACGCCGGTGGTCTCCATGAGCGCCACGAATTGGGCGTTAGAATTGACCTCGCAGATAAGCGGCGCGCCGTCCGCATCGAAGAGCACGTCGATGCCGCCGAAGTCGAGGCCGGTCGCGCGCATGGCGCTGCGCGCGGCCGCGATGGTGGCGGCATCGGGAGCAAAGGCCTCGGCAGTGCCGCCGGCTGCGATATTCGCACGGAAGTCGCCGGAGCTGCGGCGGATCATGGCAGCGACGAGGTCATCGCCCACGAAGTAGAGGCGCGCGTCCGTGCCCGCCGCCGCGGCGATGAAGCGCTGGAGGACGGCGTCCTCCGTGCCCAGGCCGCGCAGGAAGTCCAGGAGTCCGGCGCGGGACTCGACTAGTTCCACGCCCGCGCCCCAGGAGCTGCGTGCACGCTTGGCCACAAGCGGGAGCCCGAGGTTGTCGATGGCGGCGTCGGCGTACTCGTCCCAGACGGTCTGCGGGGCAAAGCGCAGCGGCACGAGCACCGTGTCCGGCTGCGGCACGCCCGCAGCGAGCAGGGCCGGGTACGTGAGCGCCTTGGAATCGCAGGTCTCGACGGCCGCGGCGGAGTTGAAGACGCGCGTGCCCCGGGCCTCAAGGAGCCGGAGGAGTGCGACGTCCTTGTCGAAGGCCAGGGCGAAGGAGGGGGCATCGGCAAGCTGGGCCTGGGCATTGGTGACGCGGTCCAGCTTGAGCCCGCGGGCGCGGGCGGCGTCCTCAAGCAGGCCGAACTGGCGGTCAAAGACCGGCCAGTTGAGCCACGCGTTGTGGACGAGCCAGCCCATCTACGCTCCCAGGAGGGTGCGGGCCTCGCCGGCCGTGGCGACGGAGCCGGTGATGATGATGCCCTTGCCCGCGAAGGCCTGGGCGCCGTCTTCATCGGCGAGCTCGATGGCCTGGTCCACCGCGTCGAGGAGGGTGTGTGCGGTGTAGACGCGCTCGTCGCCGAAGACGTCGGCGGCGAGTTCCGCGAGCTCCTCCATCTCCATGGCGCGCGAGTTGGAATTCTGCGTAATGACCACGCGATTGACGGCGGGCTCGAGTGTCTTGAGGATGTCGAGGACGTCCTTGTCACCGAAGATAGACACGACGGCGGTAACATCTGCGAAATCGAAGTCGCGGTCGAGCGCGGCGACGAGCGAACGCATGCCGTGCGCGTTGTGCGCGGAGTCGACGAAGACCGCCGGGTTGGCGCGCAGGCGCTCGAGGCGGCCTGGGACCGTGGCTTGGGCGAAGCCGTTGCGCACGCTCGCGATGTCGAGGGCGTGGCCCGCGTGCGCACCGAAGAAGGCCTCCACGGCGGCGAGAGCGGTGGCCGCGTTGTGAGCCTGGTGCTCGCCGAAGAGCGGAATGAAGATGCCCTCGTAGGTGCCGCCCAGGCCGCGCAGGATGAGCTGCTGGCCGCCCACGGCGACAGCAGACTCGGCGACGGCGAACTCGGAGCCCTCGCGGGCCACGCCGGACTCGGTGTCCACGGCGCGCTGGAGCAGGACCTTCATGGCGTCGGGCTCCTGCAAGCCGAGGATCGCGATGTTCTCGTCCGGGCCGGCGTCGAAGCCCTCGTCGTGCGGGCGCGGCTTGATAATACCGGCCTTCTGCTCAGCGATCTCCGGGAGGGTCTCCCCCAGCCAGTTCATGTGGTCCATGCCGATGGGCGTGATGACGGAGACGTCCGCGTTGATGACGTTCGTGGCATCCCAGGTGCCGCCCATGCCAACCTCGACGACGGCGACGTCGACGGGGGCGTCCGCAAACGCCGCGAAGGCCAGCGCCACGAGGACTTCGAACTTGCTCATCGGGGCGTGCCCGGCGAACTTGTCGTCGACCATCGCCACGTAAGGAGCGATCTCCTCCCAGATGCGGACGAGGTCGCGCGCGGGAATGGGATTGCCGTCGATGACGATGCACTCGGTCATCTTACTCAGCGCCGGCGTGGTGAACAGGCCGGTGCGGCGGTGGAAGGCGCGCAGGAGCGAATCCGTAAGGCGGGCGGTCGAGGTCTTGCCGTTCGTGCCAGCGATGTGGATGGCCGGGAAGGTCTTCTCCGGGTTGCCCAAGATGTCGAGGAGCATCTCCACGCGGTCGAGCGAGGGATTCGGATCCGTCTCGCGCGGGCGCGCGTTGAGTTCCGCCTCGAGTGCTGCCAGCTGAGCCAGCTCTTCAGGGGTGTCCTCCGCGGGCGCGGGCTCCTCGTACTCGTCCTCGGAACCCATGCTGAGGTTGAGCGTGAGCCCGGAGTCGGTGATCTCCACCGGGCTGTCCGCGGTGCCCTCGGCAAGTGCGTCGACGATCTCGAACTCGTCGTCCTTGCTGTCCTTCTTGTCTGCCACTACTTGAGTGCCTCCAGGCGTGCGGTAATGCGCTCGACCTCTTCCTGTGCGACCTGCTGGCGGGTGCGGATCTTCTCTACGACGGCATCGGGAGCCTTGGAAAGGAAGGCCTCGTTGGCGAGCTTCTTGCCAGTCTGCTCAAGTTCCTTCTCTGCCTTGCCCAGGTCCTTGGTGAGGCGCTTGCGCTCGGCCTCGACATCGACACTGCCGGAGGTATCCAGTGCGACCTCGACGGTGGCCTGGGTCAGGCGCACCTCGATGGACGCGGACGGCGCGAAGCCGTCTTCCGGCTCGGTCGTGTTGGCGAGGTTGCGGATCATGGCCTCGAGCGGCACCAGATCGGCTGCGGCGAAGTCGAGGCGGCCCGGGACCTTCTGCGAAGGCTTGACGCCCTGGTCCGAGCGGAAGCGGCGCAGCTCCGTGATGAGCTTGTCCGCATCCGCGATGCGGCGCGCGGCCACCTCGTCCTTCTCGGCCCCACCGTTGGTGTCCTCCTGGGTCGGCCACGGAGCGATGACGATGGTCTCGCCGCCGGTCAGTGCCTTCCACAGGACCTCGGTGACAAAAGGCATGGTCGGGTGGAGTAGGCGCAGCACGACGTCGAGGACGCGGCCCAGGACGAGCTGGGTGTTGTGGCCGGTCAGCCGCTCCGCGTCGGACGTTTCTGTCGAATCGAAGTCGCGCGGGATCTGCGTCTTGGCAATCTCGACGTACCAGTCGCACAGCTCGTCCCACGCGAAGTGGTAGAGCAGCTCGTTGGCCTTGGCGAACTGGTAGTCGTCCAGGTACTTATCCACCTGAACGCGGACCTCTTCGGCGCGGTCGAGGATCCAGCGGTCGGCGTCCGTGAGCGCGTCCCGGGCGGGCAGCTCGCCCACGCCCGCGCCGTTCATGAGCGCGAACTTCGTGGCGTTGAAGAGCTTCGTGGCGAAGTTACGGGAGGCCGCGGCGGCGTCCTGGCCCAGCGGCAGGTCAACGCCCGGGTTGGCGCCGCGCGCGAGCGTGAAGCGCAGGGCGTCCGCACCGTAGTCGCGGACCCAGTCCATGGGATCGATGCCGTTGCCGAGCGACTTGGACATCTTGCGGCCCTGCTCGTCGCGGACGAGACCGTGCAGGTAGATGTCGTGGAACGGAATCTGCGGGCGGCCGTCCTTGCCTTCGCCGAGGAGCTCCGGAGTGTGGGCGCCAGCGAAGGTGCCGAACATCATCATGCGCGCGACCCAGAAGAAGAGGATGTCGTACGCGGTGACGAGCACGTTGGTGGGATAGAACTTCTCCAGGTCCGGGGTCCTCTCCGGCCAGCCCAACGTGGAGAACGGCCACAGCGCGGAGGAGAACCAGGTGTCGAGGACGTCGGGGTCCTGGACGTAGCCAGCCGGCGGCTCCTCGTCCGGGCCGACGCACACGATATCGCCGTCCGGGCCGTACCAGATCGGAATACGGTGGCCCCACCACAGCTGGCGCGAGATGCACCAGTCGTGCATGTCATCGACCCAGTCGAAGTAACGCGGCTCAAGCGAAGTCGGGTGAATGACGGTGTCGCCTTCACGGACGGCGTCTCCGGAGTACTGAGCGAGCTTCTCCACGGCGACGAACCACTGCAGGGACAGGCGCGGCTCGACCGGCTCGCCGGAGCGCTCCGAGTGGCCCACGGAGTGGACGTAGGGGCGGATCTCCTTGACAATGCGTCCCTGCTCGGCGAGTGCCTCGCGGATCTGCACTCGGGCCTCTTCGCGGGTCAAACCATCGAACCGGGTGCCCGTGTTCGCGATGTGACCGGTCGTATCCATGATGTTCGGCATGTCCAGGTTGTGGCGCAGGCCCATCTGGTAGTCATTCGGGTCGTGCGCCGGGGTGATCTTCACGGCGCCGGTGCCGAATTCCATGTCCACGTAGTCGTCGGCGATGACCTTGAGCGTGAGGTCGTCGCGGAACGGGTGCGGGAACTCCTGGCCGACCAGGGCCTTGTAGCGCTCGTCGTCCGGGTGGACGGCGATGGCGACGTCGCCGAGCATCGTCTCGACACGGGTGGTGGCCACGATGAGGTGCGGCTCGTCGTCATTGAGCGAGCCGTAGCGAATGGAGACGAGCTCGCCCTCGACGTCCTTGTAGACGACCTCGATGTCAGACACTGCGGTCTCGAGGACCGGCGACCAGTTGACCAGGCGGTTGGCTTGGTAGATCAGGCCCTCGTCGTAGAGCTGCTTGAAGATGGTCTGGACGGCGCGGGAGAGACCATCATCAAGCGTAAAGCGCTCGCGGGACCAGTCCACGGAGTCGCCGATGGCGCGCATCTGGTTCTGGATGGTTCCGCCGTACTCGCGCTTCCACTCCCAGACCTTCTCAATGAACTCCTCGCGGTCGTAGTCCCAGCGGGACTTGCCCTCGGTCTCCTTAAGCTTGGCCTCGACCTTGGTCTGGGTCGCGATACCCGCGTGGTCCGCGCCCGGCAGCCACAGCGTGGCGTAGCCCTGCATGCGCTTGCGGCGGATAATCGAGTCGATGAGCGTGTGATCCAAGGCGTGGCCCATGTGCAGCTGACCGGTGACGTTCGGCGGCGGCAATACGATGGAATACGGCTCGGCCTCGGACTCGGCCGACGGTGTGAAGTAGCCCGCCTTCACCCAGCCTTCGTAGAGGTCAGATTCGACCGACTGCGGATCCCAGGACTTGGGCAGCGCGTCGGCGCGGTTGGTACCAACTAAATTCTTGTCATTTCGCTCAGTCACCCGGCCAAGTCTACCCTGTGCGTCAACGCCGAATTCTTACCCCCATTCCAGCATTTTCCCCCGCCCGCGCGCGCCCGGCGCTACATTGCTTTCCATGTCTTCACAAGTAACCCGCCTGCGCACGCGCCACTTCCTCGACGCGCATGCACAAGGAACCAAGTTTTCCTGCTTGACCAGCTACGATGCCCTCACCGCCGGTATCTTTGACGAAGCCGGCATCGAACTCCTCCTCGTCGGTGACTCCGCCGCGAATGTCGTCTACGGCCGCGAGACCACGCTCTCTCTTACCCTCGACGAAACCATCACCATGGCCAAGGCCGTCGTCGCCGCCACTCATCGCGCCTTCGTTGTCGTCGATCTTCCCTTCGGCACGTATGAGGCCTCGCCGTCGCAGGCGCTCGAATCCGCCGTCCGCGTCATGAAGGAGACCGGGGCGCACGCCGTGAAGTTCGAGGGCGGCGCGGAGCTCGCCCCCACCGTCGAGAAGTTGGTCGCCGCAGGCATCCCTGTCTGCGCGCACATCGGGTTCACGCCCCAGTCCGTCCACGCCTTGGGCGGCTTCCGCGTCCAGGGCCGCGGGGACCAAGCCGACCGCTTGCTTGCCGATGCCTCCTCCCTCGCCGCCGCCGGCGCCTTCGCCGTCGTCCTCGAGATGGTCCCGGCCCCCGTTGCCGCGCGCGTCACGAAGGCCATCGACATCCCGACAATCGGCATCGGCGCCGGGGCCGACACCGACGGCCAGATCCTCGTATGGACCGACATGGCCGGCCTGTCCACCGTCGCCCCGCGCTTCTCCCGCACGTACGCAGACCTGCGCGCCACGCTCGCCGAGGCCGTCTCCTCCTACATCGCAGACATCAACTCCGGCTCCTTCCCCTCCGCGGCAGAAAGCTTTCAGGACTAATGCAGATTCTCACCACTAAAGCTCAACTCCATTCCTTTCTTCGTAACCCCGCAGCGCAGCGGGGAGCCACGGGTCTCGTGCCGACTATGGGCGCGCTCCACGACGGCCACGCCTCGCTCGTGCGCCGCGCACGCGAAGACAATGACACCGTGGTCGTCTCCGTCTTCGTCAATCCCCTGCAGTTCGACAAACTCGGCGACTGCGAGGATTACCGCGAATACCCGCGTAACCTCGAAGCGGACGCCGCGTTCCTCGAGTCGCTCGGCGTCGACGCAGTCTTCGCGCCGTCGCCGGAGGAGATGTACCCGAACGGCCACGCCATCTGGGTACGCACCGGCCGCATGGGCGAAGGCCTCGAGGGCGTGACGCGCCCCGGGCACTTCGATGGTGTCGCCACCGTCGTGACCAAGCTGTTTAACCTCGTGCGCCCGGACCGCGCCTACTTCGGCCAGAAAGATGCACAGCAGGTCGCTATCATTCGCCGCATGGTCGCCGACCTCGACCTGCCCGTCGACATCGTGGCGGTCCCCATCGTCCGCGCCGCCGACGGCCTCGCCGAGTCCAGCCGCAACCAGCGTCTCTCCCCCGCCGAGCGCCCGCAGGCCCTCCAGCTATCCCAGGCGCTCTTCGCGCTGCGCGACGGCGCCACGCTTGACGAGGCCCGCGCGATGATCGACAAGCTCGACTACCTCGTCGTCGTCGACCCGCTGACCCTGAACCCAGTCGAGCCGGACCAGCGCCCGGCCCTCGCGCTGTGCGCAGCGTGGGTCGGCCCGGTCCGGCTCATTGACAACCTCGAGCTGAGCTAGAGGAGATCCTTCACGGCCTCGTGCTCGGCGCGCAGCTCGGCGACGGAGGCCTCGATGCGCTCCTTCTGGAAGTCGCTGAGCTCGAGGCCCTGCACGATCTCCCACTTACCGTCGCGCGCAATGGTCGGGAAGCCGCAGATAAGCCCCTCGTCCACGCCGTAGCTGCCGTCCGAGACGACAGCGGCGGTGCGCCAGTCCCCGGTGCCGGCGAACCAGTCGCGCATGTGATCGATGGCCGCCGAGGCCGCGGATGCCGCAGAGGACGAACCGCGGACCTCGATGATCTCGGCACCGCGCTTGGCCACGCGCGGGATGAACTCATCCGTGTACCAGGCCTGGTCGACTTCGACCTTCTCGCCGTTTGCCTCGGCAAAGGTGAGGTCCGGGAACTGGGAGGCGGAGTGGTTGCCCCAGATGGCGACCTTCGTGAAATCAGTCGTGCGCTTGCCGGTCTTCTCTGCCAGCTGGCTCAGCGCGCGGTTGTGGTCGAGGCGCATGAGCGCGGTGAACTGGCGTGGGTCCAGATCCGGAGCGTTCTGCGAGGCGATAAGCGCGTTCGTGTTCGCCGGGTTGCCCACGACGAGCACTCTGACGTCGCGGTCCGCGAAGTCATTGATGGCCTTGCCCTGCGGGCCGAAGATGGCGCCGTTGGCGCTGAGCAGGTCAGCGCGCTCCATACCCTTCGTGCGCGGGCGGGAGCCGACGAGGAACGCGGCGGTGGTGCCGGTGAATGCTTCCTCCAGGTCGGTGGTGACGGTGACGGACTGGAGCAGCGGGAAGGCGGCATCGGCAAGCTCCATGGCCACGCCGGTCGCAGCCTGCTTCGCGGGCTCAATCTCCAGCAACACCAAGTCGACCGGCACGTCCTTGCCGCAGACCTCGCCGGAAGCCACACGGAAAGCGAGAGCGTAGCCGATATTGCCGGCCGCGCCCGTAATCGTCACACGCTGAGCAGAAGTCATCACAGTTCCTTTCACACGACTGAATATGCTCTTAGTGTCTAGTTTCCCTGCACACCCATGAAAATGCGACCGATGTGGGCTAACTCCAGCCGGGCACCCCCAAATGGGCTCCACCTTTCACCCATTTCGGGTAGATTTCCACATTTGAATTTCACGGCCCACGCTTTTCGGGCACGATGGATAGGCAGAAGAATGTGAGAAAGGGAGACCCACAGCGATGGTTACAGATGACAACGCTACGACCGAGACAACCGGCACCACCGCGGCCGAGGTCGCCGTCGAGCGGGTCGTCGAAATTGCTACAGAGGAGTTTTCCCACAAGGGTTTCGCCGAGACGAAGCTCGACACCATTTCCCGTGCTTCCGGCATGTCCAAGCGCATGATCCACTACCACTTCGGCGACAAGCAGGGCCTGTATCAAAAAGCACTCGCCCACGCCGCCGAGTTGCTCGCACCCAATGTGGCACTCATGGAAACTGACTCCGCCGTGCCCGTCGAAGGCGTGCGCAAGCTCGTGGACACCATCTACGACCAGTACATCGCCCATCCGGAGGCCGTGCGCCTGCTCACGCAGGAATCCGTCATCCAATCCCTCGAGATCTCGCAGAACGCCGCGGTCACGGACCTCTCCGAGCTCTCGCTCCATCTGGATAAGCTGCTCATGAAGGGCCAGGACGCCGGTGCCTTCCGCCCCGGCATTTCCGCCAACGACGTCTTCGTGCTCATCGCCTCGCTCGCGATGTACCGCACGACGAACAAAGACATGATGATCAACCTGCTGGGCCTCGACATGACGAACGAGACCAACACGGAGGGCATGCGCCGCATGATCGTCGACGCCATCCTTGCGTTCCTCACAGCGAATATTCCGGACACCGGTCAAGAGTCCTACCTCACCGCCAAGGTCGAAGACGATGAGTCCGAGGTGCCCTCGGATGTCTACGACTCGGGTGCGGGCATTTACGACTAATCCCCCGTTCCTTGCGAAAATCGTCGCGAGAGTTCAACGCACATGACGATTTTCGGCAGCAACTCGCGCCCGTTCCTCGCGAAAATCCTCCCGCGCTGGCACGGCTGCGGGAGGATTTCTTTTAGGCAGACTGCTCGGCCGGGGCGTAGAGGTACTCGGGCTCGGCCTCGCCGCGGACGGTGGCGGCCGTGATGCGCACGCCGGAGATGTCTTCGCGATCCGGGAGGTCGTACATGATGGGCACGAGTAGCTCCTCGAGGATGGCGCGCAGGCCGCGGGCGCCGGTCTTGCGCTCCATGGCGAGCTCGGCGATTTCCTCGAGGGCGTCCTTGTCGAACTCGAGGGCGGCACCGTCCATCTCGAACAGGGCCTGGTACTGGCGCACGAGCGAGTTCTTCGGCTCGGTGAGCACGCGGACGAGGGACTCCGTGTCGAGGTTGTCTACGGTCGCGACGACGGGCAGGCGGCCAATGAACTCGGGGATGAGGCCGAACTTCACGAGGTCCTCCGGACGCACCTGGTCGAAGAGGTCGTGGCGCTCGCGCTCGGCGGCGGTGTCGAGCTTCGCGCCGAAGCCCACGCCCTTCTTGCCCACGCGGTCCGCGATGACCTTCTCCAAGCCCGCGAAGGCGCCGGCGACGATGAACAGGATATTCGAGGTATCGAGCTGGATGAACTCCTGGTTCGGGTGCTTGCGGCCGCCCTGCGGCGGGATGGCGGCGACGGTTCCCTCGAGGATCTTGAGGAGCGCCTGCTGCACGCCTTCGCCAGAGACGTCGCGGGTAATCGACGGGTTTTCCGACTTGCGGGAGATCTTGTCAATCTCGTCGACGTAGATGATGCCGCGCTGCGCACGCTCAACGTCGAAGTCTGCGGCCTGCAACAGCTTGAGCAGAATATTTTCCACGTCCTCACCCACGTAGCCGGCCTCGGTGAGCGAGGTGGCATCGGCGATGGCAAACGGCACGTCAAGCATGCGCGCGAGCGTCTGCGCGAGGTAGGTCTTGCCGGAGCCGGTCGGGCCGAGCATCAAGATGTTGGATTTTGCGATTTCTACAGCGTCTTCGGGTGCGGCGTGGCGCCTACGGGAGGCATCGGCAGCCTGGGCCTCGTCCGACTTCATACGCTTGTAATGGTTGTAGACCGCCACCGACAGCGCGCGCTTGGCGCGATCCTGGCCAATGACGTACTTGTCGAGAAACGCCGAAATCTCCGAGGGGCGCGGCAGGCGCGTCTCCGCCTTCTCCTCCGCGGCCTCAGCGTTCTTCCCCAGCTCCTCTTCGATGATCTCGTTGCACAGCTCGATGCACTCATCGCAGATATAGACGCCGCCGCCGGCGATAAGCTTCTTCACTTGCTTCTGGCTCTTCCCGCAGAATGAGCATTTCAGCAGGTCAGCGCTTTCTTGCATGCGTGCCAATTCAGGCCTTCCGTCTCGATTGCGTCTAGGGAGTCGCGCACTGGGCGCGCCGTAACTTCCCACTCTAGTAAATCAACGCGCCGCCACCCCGATTTCTTCCCGCGCGGCGACACATGAAGATGAATATTATTTCCGGTCCGCTAGACATAGACCAAGCGGTACAGTACCTTTCCTTCAACCTCGCACAGAGGCAGAAAAATGACTTTGGTAATACATTGACTAGAAAGGCCCTGACCATGGATATTCGGTCGCGCATAGACTCCCACCGCATGGGAGCGTATCAATGGACCATCATCGCCATCGCGCTCTTTATCAACTCGCTGGACGGCTATGACATGGTCGCCATGGCCTTCGCCGCCTCGGCCGTCACGGACGACTTTGGGTTGAGCGGTTCAGCGCTGGGCTGGCTGCTTGCCGCGGCGGGCATCGGCATCGCGCTCGGCTCTCTCATCCTAGCCCCGCGCGCGGACCGCTGGGGCCGCCGCACAGTCATCCTCTTGGGCCTCGCCATCGATCTTGTGGGTCTCGTCGCGACCGCGCTCGCGCCGAACTTCGCGCTCCTGCTCGCCGCGCGCATCCTCACCGGCGTGGGCGTGGGCGCCATCCTCACGTGCGTCACGGTGCTCGTGAGCGAGTTTTCCAACCTGCGCCACCGCGGGCTCGCCGTGGCCATCTATGCCTCGGGCTACGGCCTAGGCGCCGCCGCGTGCGGCTGGGTGGCCAAGTCTTTCGGCGCCTGGGAGATTATCTTCTGGGTCGGCGCCGCACTCACTCTCGTCGCGCTTGCTCTCGCGTGGTCTATCCCTGAGTCCCCCGACTTCCTGGCCGCGCGGGGCGACTCCGCCGGCGTGCGGCGCCTTGCCCTGCGCTTAGGCCTCGGCTCCGACATCATTGTGGCGCCCGCTCAGCCTTCCGATGCCTCCCTCCGCGACGTCCTCTCCCCCGCTTGGCGCCCCATCTCGCTGCGCCTATGGGTAGCCTTCGCCCTCGGCTCGTCCGCGTTCGGTTTCGCGTCGCAGTGGACACCCAAGCTTCTCGATACCGCCGGGCTCAGCGCCGAGCAGGGCATCCTGGGCGGCATCATGCTCTCTGTGGGCGGCACGCTGGGCTCGCTTGCCTTCGGGACGCTCACGACGCGCATTCGCGCCCAGCGCCTGCTCATCGGTTGCTGCCTCGCGGCGGCGGTCGTGCTCGTGGCCTTCATCTCTCTATCGGGCGCGCCGCTGGCGATGCTCGTCCTCGGCGTCGTGGCGGGCATGTTTTTAAACGGCTGCATCACGGGCTTCTACACCGTGGTCCCGGCGGCCTATCCCGGCGCGCTGCGTGCCTCGGCGATGGGAGCGGCCATCGGTGTTGTTCGAGTGGCCACGACGGCCTCGCCGATCCTCGTGGGCTACCTCGTCGACGCAGGCTGGACACCGTTTGCGCTCTACGTTCTCTTCGCGGTGCTCACCGTTGCGGGCGGTGTGTGCCTGCGCGGGATCCAGGAGTACCGTAAGGTCCACACAACTCCTGCGCGCGAGCGCGTTCTGGTTTAGCCTGAAGGCATGTTCTCCCTTAATACTCAGATTGCAGTCGTCACCGGTGCCGCGACGGGCATTGGTAAGGGCATCGCCTCCGCATTGTGTGAGGCTGGTGCCACCGTCGTCATCGCTGATCTCAACGAGTCGGCCGCGGCTGACACCGCCGCCTCACTGGGTGCGCACTCGCGCTTCGTCGACGTGACCAAGCGCGAGACGGTCCGCGCGCTCTATGACTCCGTCGTCGAGGAATTCGGCCGCCTCGACATCGTGTGCTCCAACGCGGGTGTCTTCCCCAACGCGCCACTGGAGACCATGACGGATGAGCAGTGGGATGCGATGTTCGCCATCAATACGCATGGCACGTTCACCGTGGTGCAGGAGGCGCTGCCGCATATGAAGGCACAGCGCTACGGCCGCATTGTCATCACGACCTCGATCACCGGCTCCCACACGGGTTTTCCCGGCTGGGCACACTATGGCGCATCCAAGGCCGCGCAGCAGGGCTTCATGCGTTCCGCCGCGCTCGAGGTCGCCCGCGACGGCATCACCATCAACGGCGTGCTGCCGGGCAACATCCTGACGGAGGGCCTCGAAGGCCAGGGCGAGGAGTACCTCGCCGAGATGACCCGCGCCATCCCCATGCACCGCCTGGGCGACCCGCGCGATATCGGCAATGCCGCGGCGTTCCTCGCCTCCCGCGAAGCCGGCTACATCACGGGCCAAACCCTCATCATCGACGGCGGCCAGGTGCTGCCGGAGACCCCCGAAGCGATTCTGCCGCCGTACGAGGCGTAGACTTCTATCCCATTCTTATGCGATAGCACACGAGAAGTCTCGTGCCGTGTTCGGTGTGCCCTGGGCAACCGCTATGACGCACAGCTCGTGCACCGCGTTCACGCCGTCCTATATCTGTGCGGTGTGGTGGCCCAAGGCGAATAAGGCGGGCGCGCTCGCCTCCATGCTCACTGGTGCTGTGGTGTCCGTGGGGTGGAATGCCCTGGGCCTCGACGCTGCGACGGGCTGGGACGCGATGGTTGCGGGCATCGGCAGCTCCACGCTGGCCATGGTTGTGGGGAACGCTGGCGACGCAGCGGCGCTACCCAGTGCCAGCTCGCATTCAGGCAGCACTGCGGGAGATCTAAAAAAGGGCGGCCCGAAGGCCGCCCTTGTGTCTTAGCGCTTAAGCGTTGAGCTTACGGTAATCAAACACCGTATCGATGAGACCGTACTCGACGGCTTCCTGCGCGGTGAGGATCTTGTCGCGGTCGGTGTCCTGGCGGACCTGCTCGGAGGTACGGCCGGTGTGGCGGGCCAGCGTGTCCTCCATGAGGCGACGCATACGCTCGATCTCGGCAGCCTCGATGGCGAGGTCAGAGACCTGGCCCTGGGTGCCCTGCGTGCGCGGCTGGTGGATGAGGATGCGGGAGTTCGGCAGGGCTGCGCGCTTGCCTGGGGCACCGGCGGCCAGCAGCACAGCGGCAGCGGAGGCGGCCTGGCCCAGGCAGACGGTCTGCACGTCGGGGCGGACGTACTGCATGGTGTCGTAGATGGCCATCAGCGAGGTGAACGAGCCACCCGGGGAGTTGATGTACATCGTGATGTCGCGGTCCGGGTCCTGGGACTCGAGGACGAGCAGCTGCGCCATGATGTCGTTGGCGGAGGTGTCATCGACCTGGGTGCCCAGGAAGATAATGCGCTCCTCGAAGAGCTTGGAGTACGGGTTGGTCTCCTTGGTGCCCTGGGCGGACTGCTCGATAAAGGACGGCAGCACGTAGCGGGAGTTCGGCATCTGGAAATTAGACATAAAAGATTCTCCTTCTCAAAGAATGCGTGCCGGTTTAGAGGTTGGACAGCGGGCCCTGCGCGGACTCGATGACGTGGTCGACGATGCCGTAATCCTTGGCTTCCTGCGCGGTAAACCAGCGGTCGCGGTCGGAGTCCTTGGTGATCTGCTCGAAGGTCTGGCCGGTGTGCTCAGCGATGAGCTCGGCCATCTCGCGCTTCGTGGCGGCGAACTGCTCGGCCTGGATGGCGATATCGGCAGCGGTGCCGCCCACGCCAGCAGACGGCTGGTGCATCATAATGCGTGCGTGTGGCAGAGCGAAGCGCTTGCCCTTCGTGCCGCCGGAGAGCAGGAACTGGCCCATGGAGGCGGCCAGGCCCATGCCGTAGGTGGCGATATCGCACGGCGAGTACTTCATCGTGTCGTAGATGGCCATGCCGGCCGTGACGGAACCGCCCGGGGAGTTAATGTAGAGCGAAATGTCGCGGGTGGGATCCTCAGCCGACAGAAGCAGGATCTGTGCGCACAGCTTATTCGCAATCTCGTCGTCCACCTGGGTGCCCAGGAAGATAATGCGCTCGCGCAGCAGGCGCTCGTAGACGCTATCGCCCAGGTTCATGCCTGCGCCCGGTGCCGTCATAGTGATGTCAGACACTTCTAATCAGTCTCCTTCGTACGTGTTCTTTTTCCGCTTTGCCGCCGCAGCGAAAACCGCGACGCGAAAAGCCAATGGCACCACCCTACCGCGCTTTGGGCGCCAAGAACCCCTCGAAAGGGCCTTGTTCGCTATGAGCGTTACGCCAGCCGCGGAGGCATGCAAAAAGCCCGGGCCGCAGCCCGGGCTTTCAGCGTGAAGGATTAATCCTCAGCGTTCGCTGCGGTCTCCTCGTCTTCGTCGACCTCGCCGAAGTACTGCTCGACGTCGACCTTGGTGCCGTCCTCGTCCTTAGCATCAACGCGGCAGATGGAGGCCGCGAGTGCCTTGCCACGGCGGACGTCGGCAAACAGGTTGCCGATCTGGCCGTTGGACTGGATCTGCTGGATGAACTGGTTCGGGTCCATGCCGTAGGATTGTGCGGTGAACAGGATGTGATCGGTGAGCTCCTGCTGGGAGACTTCCGGCTCTTCCTTGTCAGCGACGGCATCCAGGAACAGCTGGGTGCGCACGGACTCTTCAGCCTGCTCGCGGGACTCCTTGTCGAACTCCTCGCGGGTGGTGCCCTGTGCCTCGAGCAGCTGGGCGAGAGCCTTCTCGTCGTGTGCGAGCTGGCCCAGGACTTGGTGCAGCTGCGCGTGAACCTGCTCGTCCACGATGGACTGCGGCAGCTCGAAGGAAACCTGCTCCATGGCAGCCTTGAGGACCTCGTCGCGGATGGCAGCAGCCTGCTCAGACTTCTTGGACTCCTCGACCTGGCCCTTGGTGGCCTCGCGCAGCTCCTCGATGGTGTCGAACTCGGACGCCATCTGAGCGAACTCGTCGTCGAGGTCCGGCAGCTTGCGCTCCTTGGACTGAACGACGTGGACCTTGATGGTGGCCTCTTCGCCCTTGTGCTCGCCGGAGTTGATCTCAGCGGTGAACTCGTTGTCCTCGTCGGTCTTCATGCCGCGCAGTGCGGTGTCGAGGCCCTTGATGAGGTCGTCGTCGCCGATGCGGTAGGACAGGCCCTCGGTGGACGCGTCCTCAATCTTCTTGCCGTCGATCTCGGCGGTGATGTCGATGATGGCGTAGTCGCCGGTCTTCATCTTGCGCTTGGTGTCCTTGAGCTCACCGAAGCGCTCGGCAAGGTTCTCCAGGGCCTCGTCCACGGCGGCATCGTCAGCGACGAGGGCCGGAACGGTGACGGCAATCTTGGAGAAGTCCGGAACCTCGATCTCCGGGCGGACGTCGACCTCAGCGGTGAACTCGACAACGTCGTTGTCCTCGATCTTGGTGATGTCGATCTCCGGCTGGCCGATGACCTTGAGGTCGTTTTCAACGACGGCCTGCTCGTAGCGGGTAGGCAGCATGTCGTTGACGACCTGCTCGAGGATGGGGCCGCGGCCGATGCGCGCATCGATAAGCTGGCGCGGCGCCTTGCCCTTACGGAAGCCCGGGATGGAGACCTGCTGCGCGATGGCAGCGTAAGCCTGCGCGATCTCCTTGTCCAGCTCCGAGAACGGAACGTTAACGGTCAGCTTGACGCGAGTATCACTCAGCTTGTCGACGGTGGTCTTCACGGAAAACTCTCCTGCGGGTAGTTAGTAGAATGTACGGCTCACAAGTGTACTAAAGGGGTCCAAGACTCTTCGTCTTGGACCCCTTCTTTTACGTCGGGACGACAGGATTTGAACCTGCGACCCCCTGCTCCCAAAGCAGGTGCGCTACCAAACTGCGCCACGTCCCGTAACCCGCCGAAACGGGTTCATCGCGCAAGTCTACTGGGTGTAGCGCCATTTGCGGAAACCGGCAGCTAGTCTGGCAAACATGACGATTTTATTTATCGATGTCGACGGCACGCTCGTCAACTCCTACCCCGGCATCGCCGCGTGCATCCGCGCGACCATGGATGAGCTCGGCCTGCCTCAGCCTTCCGATGCCCAGCTCCACCGGCTGCCCGGTCCCCCACTGCGCGATACCCTCGCAGCCTGGAGCTATGCTTCCGATGCCGTCGAGCGTATCTACGCCGCATTCCACCAGGTGTATGACACGTCAGGGTGGAAGAGGACCACGCTCCACGAGGGCTGGGCGGACGCCCTACCTCGGTGGAAGGCAGCGGGCCACACGCTGTGCACCGCAACCAGCAAGGGCGACACCGTCACCACACGCATCCTGGACCAGTTAGGCGTCCTCGAGCACTTCGACTTCATCGGCGGCGCCGACGACGAGGGCGGCACGCGCAAGCGCAAGCGCGAGGTCATCGAGTGGGTCCTCGATTCCATGGACTTACGCGGCCACGAATCCGAGATCCTCATGATCGGCGACCGCTCCCACGACACGGAGGGCGCCCGCCCGCTCGGCATCGCGACGGCGCTCGTGGGCTGGGGCCACGGCAGCCAGCCCGAGTTCGACGACGCGGATTTCTTTGCGCCGGACTTCCCAGCGCTCGAGGCTATCGTCGCCGGATGGACTAGTTAAAGTCGTTCGGGTGCGGGCCGCCGCGGCCGTCCTCGCCGCGATCCAGGCTCGTGATACCCGCCATCTCGTCCTCGGTGAGTTCGAAGCCGAAGACGTCGAAGTTCTCTGCGATGCGCTCCTTGTGCGCGGACTTCGGGAAGACGATGACGCCATTCTGCAGCTGCCAGCGAATAAGCACCTGTGCTGGGGTGACACCATGGGCCTCGGCCGGACCGGTGACCTCGGGCTGCTCCATAATGTCGGTCTTGCCCTGACCCAGCGGACCCCACGACTCGATCTTGATGCCGTGTGCACGAATGCCGTCGAGCTCGCGCCAACGCTGAAGGTACGGATGCAGCTCGACCTGATTGACGGCCGGCGTCTCCTCGGTATTGAGCTCGAGTTCCTCAATGTGGTCGAGCTCAAAGTTCGCAACGCCGATGGACTTGACCTTGCCGGCCTTCTTCAGCTCGATAAGCCGCTTCCACGCCTCGACGAAGGTGCCCTTCTCCGGGGTCGGCCAATGGATGAGGTAGAGGTCGACATAGTCGAGCCCCAGCTTCTGCAGCGACTCGTCCAGCGCCGCGGCGGCATCGGTCTGGCGGTCATTCCACAGCTTGGTGGTAATGAACAGCTCCTCGCGCGGGATGCCGGACTCGGCGATGGCCTGGCCCACGCCCTCCTCGTTGCCGTAGATGGCTGCGGTATCGATGTGGCGGTAGCCCACGCGCAGCGCCTCGGCCACGAGTTCCGCGGTCTGCTCTGGGTCGACCTTAAACACGCCGAAGCCCAGCTGAGGGATAGTATTTCCGTCGTTTAACTTGATATTCGGTACAGTCATGCGGACTAGAATACGCCAAAACCCCGGCCGAGACCGGGGTTAAAAGTTGGAGGGAATGACGGGAATCGAACCCGCGTCTTCAGCTTGGAAGGCTGAGGTATTAGCCACTATACGACATTCCCATGCCGTCAAACGCGTACGCGTAACGTGCTGCCCACCACTTTAACGCATGGCACGCGGAATTGAGAAAACGGGAACTTAGGAACCCACCTCATCGTTATAGTGGGCAGGAAGAACATACTTTTAAGTACATGGGAGTGAGTGGTCTACAACATGACGGGCCTCATTATTATTCTCGCGGCCGTCGGAGGCGCGGTGTGGTTTGTCTCGAGCCGTTCGAAGAAGAACACCGCGGCCATCGAGCAGCAGAGCTTTGAAGACGCAATCGCAGACGCGCGCCGCTGGACCGAGCGCCTCGGCGGCCAGGTCATGAACCTCTCCGGCACGGACACCGCCTCTCAGCAGGCAATGGCTGATGCTTCGGAGCGTTTCACTGCAGCAAACTCCGCACTCGCCAGCGCCACAACGACCAAGCAGGCGAACCTCGCGCGCGAGTCGGCGCTCGAGGGCCTGCACTACGTCAATGCCGCCCGCGAGATCATGGGAATGCCTTCCGGCCCGCAGCTCCCACCGCTCGAGGGTCAGCGTCAGGCTGGTCGCGTCACGGAGGAGCGCACGGTCGAGCTCCAGGACGGCCAGACGATTACCGCCTCGCCGTACGCCTCGGCGAATACCCCGAACTACTACCCCGGCGGCACCGTCGCTGGCCGTCCGGTCCCCGCTGGCTGGTACTCGCGTCCATGGTGGGCCGATGCTCTGAGCACCGGTGTGTGGATGATGGGTTACTCCATGATGTTTAACGCTATGTTCGCGGGCATGTCCGGTATTGGCTACTCGGCCGCAGCCGCAGAGTCCGGCGCCTGGGACGGCGGCGGCGACATGGGAGACATGGGCGGCGGAGACATGGGCGGCGGCGAAGATGGCGGCGGCTTCTTCGACGGCCTCTTTGGTGGCGGCGACGGAGACGGCGGCGGCCTGTTCGACATGGACTTCGACTTCTAAGCCCCGTCCCCCAAGTCAACACAAGCGCCAGGGTTCTTGGAGGCCCCCTTAGCTTTGGGTTTATGGCGCTTCAGGCCGACTCAGACCCCTCGAAACGCAACAAACCCAAAGCTAAGCCTCGTGCCGTTTGGGGACGTCGAAATGATAAAACCCACTGCCACGCACGGAAAACGACGAAAGCGCCAGCGAAAGCTGGCGCTTGAGTCATATTCGGGGCGATTAGGCCTCCGGAAGCTCCGGGGCGATGCCGGTGCGCTCGTACTCGGCGAGGATGTCGATGCGGCGCTGGTGGCGCTCGGCGCGGGACCATTCCTGATCGAGGAAAGCGTCGACGATGGCGAGTGCCTCTTCCTCGGAGTGCATGCGGCCACCGATGCCAATGAGCTGAGCGTTGTTGTGCTCGCGTGCAAGGCGGGCGGTCTCCGGGGACCACGCGAGGGCACAACGAGCACCCTTCACCTTGTTCGCAGCGATCTGCTCGCCGTTGCCGGAGCCACCGAGCACGATGCCGAGCGAACCCGGATCGTTGACGGTGCGCTGGGCGGCGTCGATGCAGTATGCCGGGTAGTCATCCTCGGCATCATAAGCGTGGGCGCCACAGTCAATAACTTCGTGGCCTTGGTTCTTCAGGTGTTCAGCAATGACGTTCTTCGTCTCGAACCCTGCGTGGTCTGCTCCTAGATATACGCGCATGACCACGATGGTACCGCAACCGCTCAGTTCCGCTGCGCAAACTCAAACATTGCGGTAAACGTAAGTGTCATGACGCGCTACCTCACGACCACGCTCATCCTCTTCGCCGTGTGCTTCGCTGCGGGGATCGGGACGCTCATCGTCACGAGCCTGCCCAACTATCGGGGATTTCTCATCGGCTGGGTCCTCGCCACGCTCGCCAACCTAGGCCTCGTGGTCGCCGTAGGCTACGCACTGTTCAGCAAGCGCTTTGACAAGGGCGCACGCACCCACGCCCAGCTCTTGGTCGCCTTCATCGTGGGACTCACCGGCACCGCGTCCTGGGCGAGCTGGGTGCTGGCCGCGTGGGAGGAATACCAGGCGCAGCAGGCCCTGCCGATCATTAACATCGCGGGCCTGCCCTCGCTACCCTGCACGGTCATCGTGGTAGCCGTCCTCGCCACCGCAGCATTTCAAGCACGTCAGCGCTAGTTGTCGCGCACCTGCGGCATCTCGGTCCTGGTCCGCTTAATCTCGAAGAAGTAGGGGTACTGCGCGAGACGCACGGCGGCATCGAAAATCTCGCCGGCCTCCTCGCCGGTCGGAATGCGGGTAATGACGGGGCCGAAGAAGGCAGTATCGCCCAGCTTGACCACCGGGGTGCCGACGTCATCGCCGACCTCGGAAATACCTTCCTGATGGAACTCGCGAAGCTCCTCGTCGACCTCCTCCGTATTGGCGACGGAAGCAAACTCTGCGGGAAGGGCGGCATCGGAAAGCGCGGCTTTGATGATGTCATCATAGGCGCCGTAGCCCTTCTTGCCGCCCTCGCCGGCGCCGTGGATGCGGGTGCCCATGGCGGTGTAGTAAGCGTCGATCTTCTCCGGAGCTTCGAGCATGATCTTCGCGGCGACGCGGGCCGGGCCCCAATTCGCCTTCATCATCTCCATGTAGTCCGGGTCCAGGTCGCGGCCGTCGTTGAGGACGGAGAGCGACATGGGCTTGAACTCGACGCTAATATCGCGGACCTTCTCCACTTCCTTTATCCAGCGGGACGTGGCCCACGCGAACGGGCAGGTGCAATCGAACCAGAAGGTAACTGTCTGCATTATTTCTCCTCAAAAATGGTGTGCGTTAGCGATTCCCCAGACTAATGTGGGTAGCGTTACTTTTCACACAAAATTTCGGAGGAACCCCAATGACCTCGGTTAATCTCACCCGTTCGGAGGCGCAGGCCCGCGCAGCCCTCGTCACCGTTGACCACTACGACGTGGACCTTGATATCACCGGCGAGAAGCAGTTCCGCTCCCGCACCACCGTATCGTTTACGGCGAAGGAGGACGGCTCCACGTTCATCGATCTGCGTGGGGATTCTGCCACCGCAACCTTGGATGGCGAGGCCATCGACTTCGAGTACGACCCCACCTACGGCATTCCGCTGGAGCTGAAGAAGGGCGCGCACGTCCTCGAGGTCGATGCACTCATCACCTACTCGCGCACCGGCGAGGGCCTGCACCGCTTCGTGGACCCGGCCGATAACCAGCCGTACCTCTACACCCAGTTCGAAACGGCCGATGCCAAGCGCGTCTTCGCCTGCTTCGACCAGCCGAACCTCAAGGCGACGTACTCGCTGTCCTTTACGGCCCCGAGCGACTGGACGATCATCACCAATGGCCCCGTTGAATTTGATGGAACTCGCTGGCGCTGCGAGATCGACTACCCGCTCTCCACGTACCTCGTTGCCGTGTGCGCGGGTCCCTACTACCGCGTCTCGGATGTGTGGGAGGGCACGCTTACGGAGCACCCGGAGGGCCAGCCCGCGCAGGAACTCACGGTGCCGCTGGGCATCTACTGCCGCCAGTCCCTCAAGGACTCCCTCGACGCCGAGCGCCTGTTCACGGAGACCAAGCAGGGCTTCGACTTCTACCACCGCAACTTCGGTTACGCCTACCCGTTTGGCAAGTACGACCAGATCTTCGTGCCGGAATTCAATGCGGGTGCGATGGAGAACGCCGGCTGCGTGACCATTCGCGACGAGTACGTCTTCACCTCGCCGGCGACGCACTACAAGTACGAGCGCCGCGCGGACACCATCCTCCACGAGCTCGCCCACATGTGGTTCGGCGACCTCGTGACCATGGAGTGGTGGGACGACCTGTGGCTCAACGAGTCGTTTGCCACCTGGTCCGCGGCCATCTCCCAGGCGGAGGAAACCCAGTACGACACCGCCTGGGTCACCTTCGCCAACGTGGAGAAGTCCTGGGCCTACCAGCAGGATCAGCTGCCCACCACGCACCCCATCTCCACGGATGCGTCTGATATCGAAACCGTCGAGCAGAACTTTGACGGCATCACCTACGCCAAGGGCGCCTCGACGTTGAAGCAGCTGCAGTCCTACGTCGGCCGCGAGAATTTTTTGGCGGGCGTGCGCCGTCACTTCACCGCGCATGCGTTCAGCAACGCGACCTTCTCCGATTTGCTGCAGCACCTCGAGGAGGCCTCTGGTCGCGACCTGTCCTTCTGGGCGCAGCAGTGGCTCAAGACCACGGGCGTCAACACGGTGAAGCCTGCCTTTACCGTGGAAGACGGCAAGTATGTGTCATTTTCCGTTGAGCAGTCCGGCGACACGCTGCGCACGCACCGCCTCGCGGTCGGCCTCTACAATTTGGTCGACGGGGCTGTCACCCGTGTCCGCCGCGAAGAACTCGATATCGATGGTGCCTCCACGTCGGTGGACGCCCTCATTGGCGCCGAGAAGGCAGACTTCGTCCTCGTCAACGATGACGACCTCACGTACGCACTTATCGAGTTTGATGAGGACTCGCTCGCGTTCGCTATCGAGAACATCGACAAGTTCGTCGATCCCATGGCCCGCACGCTGTGCTGGTCCGCGGCGTGGGAGATGACCCGCGGCGGCACCATGCGCGCCCGCGACTTCGTGGCGCTCGTCGCCCGCGGTGCGTCCGCAGAGACGGAGCTCGCCGTCCTCGAACGCATCCTTATCCAGGCGGTATCCGCCCAGCGGCAATACGCCGATCCCGCCTGGGCAGCGAGCGATGAGACCCTTGCATCTGCCCTGCTCGACGGCGCACAGAACCCGGACGCACAGCGCTCCCTCATCTTCGCTCAGGCGCTCACCTCGCTCGAGCTTTCCGATGCCGCCCGTTCCTACCTGCAGGGCCTCCTCGCCGACTCCGAGGACCAGGGCTTGCGTTGGAAGGCACTCGCAGCGTTGGCGGCGGCTGGCGAGGACATAGAGGACGCGGTTACTTCTGAGCTGGAGCGCGATAACTCGGCACTCGGCGTCCAGGGCGCCATCCGCGCCCGCGCTGCCGTCAACACGCCGGAGAATAAGCGCGCGGTCTACGACGAGATCGTCGCTGGCGACCTGGGCAACCGCGAGCTCGAGTCCAAGCTGGCGGGTCTCACGTCACCGGGCTCGGAGGCGCTCCTGCCCACCGCGGAGTTCTACGACGTCGCGGAGAAGATCTGGGGCGCGCAGTCCTCCGAGGTCGCACAGACCACCGTCTCCGGCTTGTTCCCGCGCTGGGACGTCACGGAGGAAGGCCTCAAGCGTGCCGATGAGTTCCTCGCGCGCGAACTGCCCGGTGGCCTGCGCCGCAGCGTCACCGAGGACCGCGACCGCGTGGCCCGCGCACTGCGCAACCGCAGGTTTGACGCGTCCTGATGTACTGGGGGCCGCGTGGGATCATCGACTCCCCTCTCGCCGGCCGCTGCGGCGCTCGTCGGCGGGACTGCTGCCGTTCTAGACAGACTCGAGCGTTGCGGCGGGCCTGTCGCCGACGACGACGGCGACCGTGACGGCATCGGAACGCAAGGTCTCTTCTGAATGCTCGACGACGCGCCCTTTGCTGCCCCACACCGTACGGGAAAGGCGCAGCACCGGCTGTGTCCGGCCGATGAGCAGGTGCGACTGCTCGTCCTCGGTGGGCAACGCCGGGGTGACGAGCTCGCGCTTGAGCACGCCCAGACTGTTCATCTTGCCTTCCAGATCGCTGCTTGCGAGGTCCGGGAAGAACTCCACCGGCAGGTAGTGCATGGCAAGGCTCACGGGAGACAGCTCCGTGGAGCGCAGGCGCCACAGCGCCCACACTTCGTCGTTGTCGTCGATCTCCAGCTGCGCCGCGATATGGCGCGGAGCAGTGGTGCGTTGGAAATCGAGAACGCGCGTCTGCAGCGCGGTTCCGCGGCTGCTGAGCTGCGGGTAGATGTCGTCGAGCGTCGTGAGCTCGGCGACCGGCGGAATGGACCGTACGAAGGTTCCACCTGTGCGACCGCGGCGACGATCAATGAGTCCCTCAATTTGAAGGATGTCCAAGGCATGACGAACTGTCATGCGGGCCACGCCGAACTCCTGAACCAGCTCTCGCTCAGTGGGTAAGCGGTCTCCGGGGCGCAGCTGGCCTGTCTCAATCTTCTCGCGCAATGCGTCAGAGATGAGCAAGTATGCGGGCTTGCGTCGTTGGATAGCAGTCACGCATTAAGAATAGCCAATAAAAAATGATCCCCCTAACTAAGGCCCGCTCAAAACTGCCTTAAGTTCAAGATTTAAAGGCTTAGAAATCTCTACGCAATCCACTCGGTGAGATATAGACCGGCCAGGTGTCATGCCAGCCATCCGAGCGAGATTAAGAGACATTTAATCTAGTCTAAAGCGTCGAGCGCCTGGCGCAGATCCTCGAGCAAGTCCTCACTATCCTCGATGCCGATCGACAGACGCACAAGGTCCGCCGGCGGCACGAGTTCGGAGCCCTCCGCCGACACATGCGTCATGCGCTGCGGATGCTCCACGAGCGACTCGACACCGCCCAGCGATTCTGCGAGAGCAATGAGCCGCGTGTTGAGACAGAACTGCGTCGCATGCTCGGGCTTGTGGAAGCGCACCGACATCATGCCGCCGAATCCGCGCATCTGCTTCGCCGCCAGCTCGTGGCCCGGGTGCGACGCCAGCCCCGGATAGAGCACCTGCTTCACCTCCGCGCGCGCCGCAAGGAACTCGGCCACCGCCTGAGCGTTCTGACAGTGGCGGTCCATGCGCACCGCAAGCGTCTTGATGCCCCGTGCAGTGAGGTACGCATCAAACGGCGAGGCCACCGCACCCGTATTGCCCTGGAAGTAAAGCAGGCGCTCGTCCATCTCCGGATCATTGGTCACGACCGCGCCGCCGAGGACGTCCGAGTGCCCACCCAGATACTTCGTGGTGGAGTGGAGCACGTGGTCCGCACCGAGCGCCAACGGGTTCTGGAGGTACGGGGTCGCAAAGGTGTTATCCACGACAACAGCAGCGTTGCCCTTCACCGCCGCGACGGCCGCGATATCCGTGATGTTCGTCGCCGGGTTCGTAGGCGTTTCCAGCCAGATGAGCTTCGTGTTGTCCTTGATGGCCGCGCGCACCGCCTGCACGTCGGTAGTGTCGACGATGCTGAGCTCGACGCCCCAATCGCCGTAGTCATTGTGGAGTAGGCGGTACATGCCGCCATACGCGTCGTTGCCGAGGATGACGTGCGCGCCCGGGCGCAGGATGATACGCAGGAGCGTATCCACGGCCGCCATGCCAGAGGAGAACACGCGCGCGTACTGCGCATCCTCGAGCGCGGCGAGCGTCTTCTCCAGCGCGCGCACGGTCGGGTTAGCCACGCGTCCATACTCGAAGCCGCCACGCAGCTGCGCCAAGCCGTCTTGTTCGAACGTCGTGGACGCGTAGATGGGCACGTTGATAGAACCCATATGGCTATCCGGGTGGTATCCAGCGTGGATGGCACGGGAATGGAAGCCGCGCGCGAGTTGTGCGCGGCGCTCGTGGTTGCTCGGCTCAGTCATGCACGCAAGCCTAGACCAAGCTGTCCATTTTTCGCGTACCTTTCCGCTTTTTATATTCACCCTCGCGTACACTAGGCGGACAATGATTCTCGCTAATAACTCTGCAACCGACACCGTCACCGCGGTCAACTCGTGGTGGTCCAATCCCGATACCCGTGCCTGGCTCGTGGAAAAGCCCCTGAAGATCCTGCTCATTATCCTCATTGCGCTCGTTTTGCATTGGCTCTCGCGCCGGCTCATCGACAAGCTCGCACGCAAAGCGCAGAGCTCGAACGGTTCGCGCCCGCCGCTGCTACGCAACGTACGCAAGCCCAAATCCGAGCAACAGGCTCAACTGCGCTCCCTCGACGAGACGCACGAGAAACGCCGTATCTCCCGTATTAAGACGCTCGCTGGCGTCGCCCGCTCCGCCGTCGCCATTGTCATCTGGGTCTGGGCCGCCATGACCATCCTCGCCGAAATCGGCGTCAACGTCGCCCCACTCATCGCCTCAGCCGGCGTCGTGGGCGTTGCCCTCGGCTTCGGCGCCCAATCGCTTATCAAGGACTTCCTCTCCGGCATCTTCATGCTCCTCGAGGACCAGTACGGCATCGGCGACACCATCGATCTCGGCAACGGCGTCTTCGGCGACGTCGAGGACATCACGTTACGCATCACCACCGTCCGCGACATGGACGGCGCGCTGTGGTACGTCCGCAACGGCGAGATTCTCCAAGTCGCCAACCACTCGGATGGCTACGCCATTGCTCGCATCGAGGTACCCATCAGCCTGTCCAACGACATCGATGATGCCCAGGCCGTCATCGCGGCATCGGCAGCACGCGCGGCGGACAATGAAGCCGTCTCCGGGCTCATCCTCGAGGCCCCAAACATGCTCGGCGTCTCGAGCGTCGAGCCTGACTATGCCACCGTGCGTATCGTGACCAAGACCCTCCCCGGCGCCCAATGGCAGGTTCAGCGCTTCATCCAGGGCGAGATCTGGGAAGATATGCAGAAGAACGACATCAATACCCCCTACCCCCACGGCAAAGGAATCCCCGACTATGACGACGCCGAATAGCGCTGAGTCCGTCTACGACGCCATCGGCGGCGACGCCACCTTCGACAAGCTCGTCGCGGGCTTCTACGCGCAGGTGCCCGACGACGACATCCTCGCGCCCATGTATCCCGAAGACGACATGGAGGGCGCGCACAACCGTCTCAAGTGGTTCCTCGCGCAGTACTGGGGCGGGCCCCAGGAGTTCAGCGAAAACCGCGGCCGCCCAGCCCTGCGCATGCGGCACGCCCACTTCCACGTGGACCGCGCCGCCGCCCTGCGCTGGCTCGAGCTCATGAATAACTCGCTCGCCCAGATCGACGAGGAGACCATTCCCCCGGCCTACCGTCACATGCTCACCGACCACTTCGAACGCGTCGCTGGCATGCTCGTCAACCAGCCGGACTAACCCACATGTCCGCAGACATCCGGCGCTCCTTCTTCCCGCTGGGCTGGACGTCTTTCGGCGGCCCCGCGGCTCACCTCGGCTAATTCCGGCCCTCGTCGCGCTCTCGCAGTTCCTGCCCGGCCCCGGCAGCACCAAGGTCGGCATGACGCTCGGGGCTGGGCCGGATGTATTTCGGCCTGGTTCTGGTTCACGCTGCTCTCGGCCTTCATCATGGCCGTCTGTGGCCTCGCCTTCCTCACCGGTCTGCTCGGCATGGCCCGCAAGCTGCTCTATACCCCACTCACGTGGGCACTTGCGATTGCCACTTTCGTTGCACTGTTCTGGCTTCCTCAGATAGTCCCGCTCCTCATCGCAGCGGGTCTCGGCGCCGCGTTCCTCCGCCGGCCCGCCCGCGCTGATTGGAGCGCGCTCGTTGCGTTCTTCGCACTGCTAGGTGGGCTCACCGAGAACTGGTGGGCGACACGGCTTGACTCCTTCTACTAAGCCGGCGCCCTCGTCTTCGGCGGCGGGCACGTCGTCCTGCCGCTGCCCGAGGATCGCTTCGCCGCCACCGGATGGATGAACCCCGCTGAGTTCTTCGCCGGCTACTCCATCGTCCAAGGTTTACCCAGGCCACTTTTCAAGTTTGCGACCTACGTCGGCACCGTGATGATCTTCCTCCCTGGTGCCCTCCTAATGGTCGCGGGACTCTACTTTTGGTCGCGCTGGCGCATTCGCGGCGCCTTCGCTGGCGTCAATGCGTCCGTCGTCGGGCTGCTCACCCACGCGCTCTGGGATCCCATCATCACCCACGGCGTGACAGGCTGGGCCACCGCTCTCATCGCTGTGGCCGCCTTCGCAGCGCTCTGGTTCAAGGCCCCGGCGTGGTCCGTCGCGGTCGGCGCGGCTCTTGCTGGCTGGGTTCTTCTTTAGTCGGCGAAGCTGGTCTCCTCCGGTTCAGGCAGCGGGATGAGGTTGCGCTCGGTGGCGAGCTGGTCGGCGCGCTGGGAAATGGTCTGGCGCCACCGCTGGGCCATAATCCCCTGCGGCTCCGTCGACTCCCACGTGCCGTCTTCAAACAACCAGTACACAAACCCGGTGACGGGGTCGAAGAGATAATCACACCGGCGGTCCGTCTTGGCGTTGTGATG
>NZ_JBCJKS010000021.1:0-43454 GCF_039822565.1 Corynebacterium sp. SA-MJD20WY100
GGAGGGTGTGGGAGAGTAAGTTACCGCCGACATAAAACAACAAACAACAACTACATACACACAGACCGCTTGCCGGGAAGAACACGATTCTTCCCCGCAAGCGGTCTTTGCGGCGTCTTGGCTTCAGCTATCCCGGCTGGTGTAAAGGGCAGCTCCATCGCCATGCCGGCTGGTGGCCATCTAACCATGAATGAGGCATCTAATTATTAGAGATGCTGGAACGACTCATACCTAATTCAACCTCGAGCCCGGGAGAGTCGCTTTGGCCGGGTGGTGGAGCGGTGGTCTTCGTTGATGTTTTAACGCTCCATGCTTTAAAGGAGGGGCGTGGCTCGGTTGGTTGTGGTTTCGTACTTGTGACGTAATAGCACTCGAAGTCGCGCTCGCCCTTTTGATCCGGGTGGTGGTTGATGTACTCGAGTTCGGCCAATTCCAGGCGACGGGAACTCAGTGGAATGTTGCCGTTTCTTTAGCTGCTTCCCGCGGTGGCCGCTAGGGTTTTGTTCCCGTAGCGGGTAGTATGACTGGGTATTTGATTGATTCATCGAACTGGAAAGTGCAAGGCGATATGTCTGACTCCAACAGCTACGGGCGTCGCGACGGCGACCGCCGTGGTGGAAAGCCGCAGGGGAAGTTCTCTGGCCGCAACGGCCGTCGCGACGAAGGTCGTGGGCGTTCGTCGTACGGTTCCGGTCGCGATGATGATAACCGTCGCGACCGTCGTGAGGACGTCGAGCGCGGCTACCGTGGCGATCGTAACGAGCGCCGCGATGACCGCCGCGGCGGCCGTAACGATCACCGTGATGACCGACGTGGTGGTCGCAACGACCACCGCGGTAATGGCCGTCGTGATGACCGCCGTGGAGGTGGCCGTCGCGACGACCGTCGTGATAGCCGCCGTGATGGGTTCCGTGACGAGAAGAAGCGGAGCCACTCGCCGCAACGTTCGGGCTTCCGTGAAGAGCGCATCAATCGTCGCCAGAACGACCCGGATATCCCGTCGGACATTGATATGAACGAGCTCGATCCTTCGGTGCTTCAGGACTTGAAGTCGCTGTCGAAGGATAATGCGGAGGCGACCGCTAAGCATATGATTATGGCTGCGATGCTCATGCAGGACGATCCGCAGCTCGCCTTGCGCCATGCACGTGCAGCAAAGGACCGTGCAGGTCGAGTGTCTGTGGCGCGCGAGATCAATGGCGTTGCTGCCTACCACGCAGGTGAGTGGAAAGAGGCGCTGGCCGAGTTGCGCGCTGCACGTCGCATTTCCGGCGGTCCGGGCATGCTGGCCGTCATGGCGGACTGCGAGCGTGGCCTTGGCCGTCCGCAGAAGGCGATCGAGCTTGGTCGCAGTGAGGAAGCAAAGATGCTCGACCGCGATGGCGAGATTGAGCTTGCTATTGTCGTCGCCGGCGCGCGCCTCGATATGGGGCAGGCAGACGCTGCCGTGGTGACTATCCAGCGCGCACGCCCGGATAAGGCGGCGCGCGGCGAGAGCGCTGCTCGTTTGAGCTACGCATACGCCAACGCACTGCTGGAGGCTGGCCGTACAGAAGAAGCCAAGGAATGGTTCAAGCACACCGTCGCTATCGACGAGGACGAAGCGACTGACGCAGTTGATCGCCTCAAGGAGTTCTAATGAGCCTATTGTCCACGCACGATGCGTTGCTGCTCGACCTTGACGGAACCGTGTGGGAAGGCGGCGTGGCCATTCCCGGCGTTGCCGATGTCCTCAACGCGTGTGGCGTCAAGGCTATCTACGTGACGAATAACGCGTCGCGTGCGCCGGAGGAAGTCGCTTCGATGCTGCGTGCGATCGATATCCACGCGGCTCCGGAGCATGTTTTGACCTCGGCGCAGGCAGCAGTCGCGCTGGCTCAGCAGCACATCAAGGCCGGATCCAAGGTCTTGGTCGTGGGGGCTGATTCCTTTAAGAAGCTAGCGCGTGACGCAGGTTTTGAGGTCGTTTCTTCGGCAGACGACAAGCCGGTGGCGGTCCTCGAAGGTATGAGCAAGGACCTTGGGTGGCGCGAGCTGTCTGAGGCGGCTTTCGCTATTCGTGCCGGCGCACAGTTCTTTGCCTCGAACCTGGACACCTCGCTGCCGACGGAGCGCGGTCTTGCGGTGGGCAACGGTGCGCTCGTCGCAGCCATTACGACGTCGACGGGCGTGGAGCCGCTGTCTGCGGGCAAGCCCGGGCCCGAGATGTTTATTCAGGCCGCGAAGATGATGGGTTCCTCGAAGCCCCTGGCAGTCGGGGACCGCTTGGATACGGACATCCTGGGTGGCAATACCGCCGCCATGGATACTTTCCACGTGCTTACCGGCGTCAGCGGCCCGATGGCTCTTATCGAGGCACCGGAGAAGCACCGTCCCGATTACATTGGTGCGACCTTGGCGGATCTCGGACTTAAGCGAGCGGAAGCACGCCCAGGCGCCCAGGGTGGTTTCACGGCCCGCGTCGATGGTTATGATGTCCTGCTCGAGCATGGAGATGAGGGCGCTACGCCGACGCAGGCGCTGCGTACGGTGCTCGAGGTTGTCTGGGCGCTGCCCAAGCCTCCGCGCTACATCCAACCGCGTTCTGAGGCCGCGGAGCGTGCGGTCAAGGCGTGGTGGTGATGTCTGCACCAACTCCAGGGTCCATGCCTAGTCATCGACCCGCCCCGAAGCCGCATGATCCGCACGCGGTGGTGAGTCCTGAGTCCGTTGACACGCGTGTCGGTGAGATCTTGGGCGAACCGGCTGCGAACTTGCGCGAAGAATTTGAACAGCTTGATCGCGCGCACACGGTGCTGCGCGACGTACTTCAGGAGAACTAATGGCCCCCAAACGCCGCCGTCTCGACGCAGAGCTCGTGCGCCGCAAGATTTCGCGTTCACGCGAACAAGCCGTCGACTGGATTAAGGCTGGTCGTGTCTACGTCGGGGGCTTCCAGGCCAAGAAGCCAGCGACCATCGTCGAGCCTGAGGTCTCCATTCGCGTTGAGAAGGCCGACGAAGACGATTGGGCATCGCGCGGCGCACAAAAGCTATTGGGAGCGCTGGAGGCCTTCGATGTCTCGGTCGACGGGCTGCGGGTGCTCGATGCAGGGGCATCGACAGGCGGTTTTACGGACGTGCTCCTGCGCCACGGCGCGCGGGAGGTGCTTGCCGTTGACGTCGGTTATGGACAGCTGCTGTGGCGTTTGCAGAATGACGAGCGCGTCATGGTTCTCGACCGGACGAATATTCGTCACCTCACGCTTGAGTTGACCGAGGGCCCGTGTGATGCCATGGTGGGCGACTTATCGTTTATTTCACTCAAGTTGGTTCTGCCCGCCATCGTGGAGTGCTTGAAGGACGGGGCATTCTTGCTCCCGATGGTCAAGCCGCAGTTCGAGGTGGGCAAGGACCGCTTGGGGCACGGTGGCGTGGTGCGCTCGCCGGAGCTGCGGGCAGAGGTCACGGAAGAAATCGCTGCCTTTGCCCAGACCCTCGGACTAAGCTGCAAGGCAGTGGCTGCGTCACCACTGCCAGGCCCCAGCGGAAACGTGGAGTATTTCCTGTGGCTGGTCAAAGATGGTGGAGCGACGCATCCAGATGCCGAGACTCTGCACGACATGGTTGTGCGGGCCATTGAGGAAGGACCCCAGTAATGACCGCAACGCCGGACCGCACGCAGGACGCGCAGCGGACGATTTTGCTCGTGCCGCACACCGGGCGCGAAGACAATGTCGCCTCCATGCGTCGCGCCGCGGAATTGTTGCGTGACGCGGGGATTACGGTGCGCGTGTGCGCCACGCCGGCACCAGGCGTCGATCTGTCAGGATTGGATCTCGTTCCGCACGAGCCAGCCTCGGCCGAGGGGTGTGAGATGGTGCTCGTCTTGGGCGGCGATGGCACCTTCCTGCGCGCTGCAGACTTGGCGCATGCGGTGGACATCCCGGTTCTGGGTATCAACTTGGGTCACGTGGGCTTCCTCGCCGAGTGGGAGGCGGAGTCCCTGGAGCAGGCTATCGAGCGGGTGATCTCGCGAACCTACCGCGTGGAAGATCGCATGACACTTGATGTCGTTGTCTATGACCGCGCCGGCAAAGAGATCGGGCGCTCGTGGGCGCTGAACGAAGCCAGCGTGGAAAGCCTCGACCACTCGGGCGTGCTGGACGCCGTGCTGGAAATTGACGCCCGCCCGGTGTCGTCTTTTGGGTGCGATGGTGTGCTTATCTCTAGTCCCACGGGGTCGACGGCCTACGCCTTCTCCGCTGGTGGACCAGTGTTGTGGCCGGAGCTCGACGCTATTCTCGTGGTGCCCAACAACGCGCATGCCTTGTTTACCAAGCCTTTGGTGGTCTCGCCGCAGTCGCGAGTTGCCGTGGAATCCGAGTCGTCGACGTCCGAGGCACAGGTGAGCTTGGACGGCTTTCGGCGGTTGGATATGCCTGCCGGCGCGCGCGTGGAGGCCGTGAAGGGTGAACGCCCCGTGCGCTGGGTGCGCTTGGATAACCAGCCTTTTACGGACCGCCTGGTGAGTAAGCTGCGGCTGCCCGTGGCGGGGTGGCGCGGCCCGCAGCGCGGCGGCGACGACTACTCGGTCTAACTCGCTGCCGGACGTGGGCGCGGACGTGTGGACGCTTCGAACACAAATACGATAGACTATGGGGCATGCTAGCAGACATCACGATCGAGAACCTGGGCGTTATCGAACGCGCCAGCGCGGAGTTGTCCTCGGGATTGACCGTGCTTACCGGTGAGACCGGTGCAGGTAAGACGATGGTGGTCACTGGTTTGCGCCTGCTTGCGGGCGGGCGTGCCGATTCCACGCGTGTGCGCCAGGGCTCGAAGAAGGCCTCGGTGGAAGGCACATTTGCCGTGGATACGGCAGCGCCGGATATTGCGCAGGCGGCCGCGGCAGTCGTGGAGGATGCGGGCGGCTCGCCGGATGAGAACGGCGAGTTTATCGTGGCGCGCACGGTCTCGGCTGCGGGGCGTTCGAAGGCGTACCTGGGCGGACGTTCGGTGCCGGCGGCGACGTTGGGGGAATTCTCGTCGCTCGTGCTTACCGTCCATGGGCAAAACGATCAGCTGCGGTTGCTCGCGCCAGACCAGCAGCTCGGAGCCGTGGATCGTTCGGATCCGGCGGTCGCCCCGCTGCGTGAGGCCTACGCAGAGTCATTCCGTACGTGGCGCACGCTGTCCAAGGACTATAAGACGCGCACGGAGTCGCGGCGCGAGCTGGCACAGGAAGTGGACCGGCTTCAATTCGCGGTCGATGAGATTGATGGCATGCACCCGCAGTCGGGTGAGGACGTGGACTTGGTCGAGCGCATTCGCAGGCTCCAGGACGTCGATGGTCTGCGAGAGGCGGCCATGGTGGCGTTGGGGAGCATCGACGGGCAAGAGGGCTACGAGGAAGACGCGGCCTCGTCCTTGTTGGGTCAGGCGCAGGCGCAGCTGTCGGGCGTGGAGGATAAGCAGCTCAAGGCGTTGGGAGAGCAGCTGGCGGAAATCACGTCGCGCTTGGGCGACATCGCCGGTGAGCTTGGCGCGTTCCTGGCAGATTTGCCCGCGGATCCGGAGGAACTGGAGAAGTCGCTCACGCGGCAGCAAGAGCTGAAGACGCTCACCCGGAAGTACGCGCCGGATATCGACGGCGTGCTTGCGTGGCGGGATCACGCGAACGAGCGGTTGGCGTCCATCGACACGTCCACGGAGGCGCTGGAAGAGCTGGCCAAGCAGGTTAAGGCGGCGGAGTCTGAGATGATCGCGCACGCGGCGACACTGACGGCGGCGCGTGAGGACGCGGCGCGGCGCTTGGGGGAAGCCGTGACGGCGGAGCTCAAGGGGCTGGCCATGGCGTCCTCGGAGTTCACGGTCGCGGTGAAGGACGCCCGGTACTCGAAGACGGGCGCGAACGAGGTGGAGCTGCAGCTCAATGGCCGGCCGCTGGCGGCGACGGCATCGGGAGGCGAGCTCTCGCGCGTCATGCTGGCGCTCGAGGTCGTGCTTGCGGCGAATACGGAGGGCACGACCATGGTCTTCGACGAGGTCGACGCTGGCGTGGGCGGCCGTGCGGCGGTAGAGATTGGACGCCGCCTGGCGCGGTTAGCGACGCGCAATCAGGTCATCGTGGTGACGCACCTGCCGCAGGTGGCGGCGTATGCGACTACGCACCTCCACGTGGCGAAGGATAGGTACACCTCGGGCGTGAGCACGCTCAGCGAGAGGGAACGCGTAGAGGAGCTGGCGCGCATGCTCGCGGGACTCGACGGCACGGAGACGGGGCGTGCGCACGCACAGGAGCTCTTTGACCGCGCACAGGCGGAAGTCGCGGAATTCCAGCAGGAGAAACCGCAGGAGAAAGCGAATAAATAGGCCCGAGCCGGGGATGCTGCCGCGCGCCTCCCACGCTGGAAGGCCCAGAAGTGGGACAATCGCGCGCATGAGTTTGTTTTCTCGCACTACCGACGCACCCGGTGTCACTGGAACCCTGCGCGATTGCACGCCCGGCGGCAAAGGGCTGAAGAAGTTCGGCGCGGGGGACTTCGCCGTGGTCGACGCCGCGAATATCTCTCGCCAGGAAGCCCAGCAGCTGGTGGACTTGAAGCCGGCCGTGGTCATCAACACCGCGGAATTTAGCACCGGCAGCATTCCTAATTACGGCCCGCACATGTTGCTCGACGCCGAAGCGCAGCTCGTGGAGGGCGTGGGCCCGCAGTTCCTCGAGGCGATGAAGGACGGGAAGAAGGCGCGTCTTACCGATGACGGCACTGTCTATCTGGGAGACAAGCAGATTGGCTCTGGCACCGTCATCGAGCGCGGCCAGGCGCAGGCGCGCTTTGCCGAGGCCGAGCGCAACCTCATCGACCACATGGAGGCCTTCTTCGGCAACTCCATCCAGTTCATCCACTCGGAAGGCCCGCTACTCATCGACGGCTTGGGTATTCCGGAGTCGGGTGTGGAGATGCGTGGCCGCAAGGTCATGGTCGTCTCGCCCAGTGAGGACCACCGCGCCAAGGTGAAGTTGCTGCGCAACTTCATTCGCGAATACGAGCCCGTTATCGTGGGCGTCGACTCCGCAGCAGACTCGCTCGTGGAGATGGGCTACAGCCCGGATCTCATCGTGGCAAACCCGGAGACGGTCAAGGCGGAGACGCTGCGTTCGGGCGCGCGCGTCATCCTGCCGGCCACGCCGGACGGCACGGCACCGGGCTTGGAAAAGATTCAGGACCTGGGTGTGGGTGCGATGACCTTCCCGTCCGCGACGGATTCCTCGACGGACCTGGCGCTGCTGCTCGCGGACTTCCAGGAAGCGGACATGATCGTGCAGGTGGGCGGCTCTGTTGACCTTGACGATATCTTTGCGGACAAGGCACACGCGACGCCCGCGGCGTTGCTCGCGCGCATGAAGACGGGCACGAAGCTCGTCGACGCGGACTCCGTCATCACCCTGTACACGGCACCCGCAGGCGCAAGCCTGGGCTGGCTGTGGGCGTTGCTCGGTATCCTCGTTGCGCTCGCTGTCATCGTGCTCATCGCGGGCTTGGGTGGCGACGCCTCCTTCGGCGAGAACCTCTCCGCCACGTGGTCCAATCTCACCGAGACGGTCGCAGGATGGTTTAACTAATGCCACAGCGATTCTCTTCTTCTGGCCCGGTCATCGCAGGCATTGGCTTCGGGGTGGCCGTCGGCGTGGCTATCGGCGCATTCGCGCTGGGCCCCACAGTCGCGGGTTCTGCGGGTGGCGATGACGCCGTGCGCGATGAATTCCGCCAGGTCGTCCAGGACAACCAGGTGCTGCAGGCGCAGTCCAAGTCCGGCGACTCGGTCGTCTCTGAGCTGTCGCCCACCATGGTGGATGGCAGCCTCGCTGGGCGCCCGGTGCTCGTCATGACGACGTCGAATGCGCAAAGCAACGAGGTCGACGGCATCAAGGCGCTGCTCGCCTCCGCGGACATCGAGAACGCCGGAACCATCGACTTGGCGGATGCCTTCTTCGATCAGTCGCGTGCGGACGAGCTCCAGTCGCTCATCGCCAACACGCTGCCCGCTGGCGCGCAGCTATCCACCAAGCAGCAGGACATGGGCACCCACGCGGGCGAGTCTCTCGGCGCTGCGCTCTACATGGATCCGGAATCCACGCAACCGCTGGCCTCCGTCGCCGACCGCGCGACGGTGCTTCAAGCGCTGCGCGATGCCGGATTCATCGACTACGAGGATGGGACGATTCTGCCCGCCCAGGCCATCGTCGTCATCGACGGCAAGACGTCGGGGACTGCGGGCGATGCGTTCAAGTCCGATAACCTTTCGGCCATGCTCACGGCCTTGAATAAGACGGGCCGCAACGCCGTGCTCGCCGGAAGGATAGAGTCGACGTCGGATGAAGGGGTCATCGGCAAGCTCCGCTCCGCGAAGGATAACGAGGTCTCTACGGTCGATTCCATCGACCGTTCGTGGGCGCGCATGGCGACGGTGCTCGCGGTGCGCGAGCAGCTCGACGGCGGCCATGGGGCCTATGGTGCGGCCGCGGGTGTCGATGCCGCCGCGCCGCCGCTGCCGAACGCCGCCAGCTAACCTCTGGAAAGGATGACAGGCAATGTCGCATGAATTTAAGACTCTGAGCTCGGAGCTGCTCCTTGACGCACCGATTATCGCGGTGCGCCGCGACGAGGTCGCCATGCCCGATGGCCACGTGGCCAGTCGCGAGGTCGTTGAGCACTTCGGCGCCGTGGCCATCGCCGCGGTGGACGATCAGGGACGTATCGCGATGGTGAACCAGTACCGCCGCTCCGTCGACCGCCACCTGCTCGAGCTGCCCGCAGGATTGCTCGACATCAAGGGCGAAGACGAGCTCACCGGCGCCCAGCGCGAGCTGCAGGAAGAGGCCGGGCTTGCCGCTGAACAGTGGGAGACGCTCGCAGACCTCGTCACCTCGCCGGGCTTTTGCGAGGAGGCCGTGCGCGTCTTTCTCGCGCGCGATCTCCACGAGGTGGAGGCGCTCCACGCCGTGGGCGACGAGGAGGCAGACATGGACTTCCTGTGGCTGCCGCTCGAGGAGGCTGTCGCGAAGATTCTTTCCGGTGAGATCGTCAACTCCATCGCTGTGGGTGGCATTCTCGCCGCGGATCGCGTCATCAACCATGGCGGGGCCACCCGGCCTGCCGATGCCCCCTTTGACCTGCGTCCCCAGTCCCTCGCCGCGCGCCGCCAGGGCCCGGACATGAAGAAGCTGTGAGTTTCTCTCAGCTAGACCTGCCCGCGCATCAGGGGGAACCGTCGACCCCGGCCCAGCGCGTTGCCGCGACGTGGCTTAACCACTTGGCCGTCGAGCGGGGCGTCTCATCCAATACGCTGAGCAACTATCGGCGCGATGTGCGCCGCTATCTCGGCTGGCTCGCCGAATCTGGGATCGAGGATCTCGGCGACGTCACCCGCTCCCATGTCGAGGCCTACCTCGCGTGGCTGCGCTCCACCATGGCGGCATCCTCGGCCAATCGAGCCCTCGTGGTCGCGCGCGGCCTCCACAAATTTGCCGTCGCCGAGGGCGTGCTGGGCCTTGACGTCGCCTCGGAGGTCTCGCCGCCTGCCCCGCCGCAGCATCTGCCGGATACTCTCTCGGTCGACGAGGTCGCACGCCTCATCGAATCCGTCCCGGACGGGGAGGCCGCGAGCCCCATCGACGTGCGCGACCGGGCGCTGCTCGAGCTGCTCTATGGCACCGGCGCCCGCATCTCTGAGGTCGTCGGCCTGGCCGTCGACGACATCCACGACGCACTCGAATCTGAGCCCGGCACGCCCGGCGTCCTGCGGATTACCGGTAAGGGCAACAAGGAACGCCTCGTGCCCGTGGGCTCCAAGGCGCAGGCCGCCGTGCGCGCCTATCTCGTGCGTGCGCGTCCCGTGCTGAGCGGGGGACGTACGCCCGCGCTCTTCCTCAACACCCGGGGCAACCCGCTCACGCGGCAATCCGCCTGGGCCGTGCTGCAGACCGCCACACAGCGCGCCGGACTCGACGCGAAGGTCTCGCCACACACCTTGCGGCACTCCTTTGCTACGCACCTGCTTGAAGGCGGCGCCGACGTGCGTACCGTCCAAGAACTCCTAGGTCATTCCTCGGTGACGACGACGCAGATCTACACGCACGTCACAGCCGATGCGCTCCGTGAGGTCTGGCGCACGGCCCACCCGCGCGCCTAAGCCCGTAGTTTCCGGGCCGTCCACTGTGACGGTTAGACTAGGCCCGTTCAACTTCTGTTCATCGTCCACTCGCGCGGCACAGTGAGTACCGCGTCGACCATAAAGGTTGTGATCCCACCCGTGCCGACGACTTCCCACTCCGTGTTCCTGCCTTCGCGCCGCCATCTGGCTGCCGCGTGCGCCGCCGCGGCGCTGACCGCTCCGGCTCTCGCCGCCCCGGCCATCCTCGCGCCGCTTGGCGAGTTGTCCGTTCCCGCGGCCTCCGCGCAGATTCCGGAGGGCATGACTCCGGAGGCCGTCCAATCGATGCTCGCGACTCCCGTGAGCGTCGCCGCGGGCCAAACGACCACGGTCTCCTTGCCCGTGCCTGTCGAAGCCTCCTATTCCGGAGGCGGCTGGTCCGTCTCGGCATCCGGCGGTTCCGCCACGATTACCGCCCCCGCCGAGGGCGGCCAGGTCTCCATCCCGGTGAGCTACCAAGGCTATTCCGGCACCGTCACGCTCGTCTCGACCGCGCCGGAGAAAGCCGACGTCGGTGGCACCGGTAACGGCGGACACGGCGAGGGCGGCAGCAACGGCGCAGACAACGGTGCTTCTGGCACTGGCTCGGGCGGTGAGGGCACGCAAGGTGACAACGGCGCTGGCGGCTCCGAGGGCGGCAGCGGTTCTGCCGAGGGAACGAACGGCGGCGCCGCGGGGGATGCGACCGGTGGTGAGGCTGACGCGAACCTTCCCGTCGTGCCGGGGGAGAAGCCCACACGGTCGGCGGCGAGCCCCGCTGATGCCTCCGCAGCCGAGCACATCTACCTCGAGTCGACCATCAAGGACAACGTCATTACGGCCCAGATGGGCGTGAGCCAGGCGCTCGATCTCTATAACCGCTTCAAGGACATGGACCGCAACAGCGTGACGCTGCGCTATATCGACGCGGACGGCAACATCATTGAGGGCGTCCAGCGCGATATCAATACCACCGCGCGCACCCTGACGCTGACCTACCCCGAGGGCCAAGCACCGGACAACCCGTTTATCATGCAGCTCATCCGTGAGGATGGCTCCGGCGTGGTCGCGGACGTCACCCTGCGCGACCCGCACTACGCGTCCGCTGACCATGCCACGAGCGAGCAGCTCGAGAAGGAACAGACTGCGCATGATTCGGCGGATTCCTCCAACACCAAGCTCATCGTTGCCGGTGTCGTCATCGTCGTCCTCATTGTGGCGCTCATCGCCGCCCTCGTCGCACTGGCGCGCAAGCGCCGTTCCGCGCGCTCAACGACTCTATAGTCTAGCCTTTACCCTTTACTTTCCGGAGGCTTTGAGGGTTATGCGTCGTGGTTGCGCGGCGGCGGGTACGCTGTAAGATACGTCAAAGGGAAATGACACGGCTGTAAGACGGCGCGCCGACGGGCATGCTGGCAGCCCCGCCGGTGGGCGATGCATCGGTAGAAGTCAAGGAAGTAGGTGTGACTATGAGTGAGGACGGCCTCTTCGACGCCTCCGAAGTAGAGGTGGGCCTAACTGGTCGCCCGGTGCGTGAGCTCCCGGAGCCTGCCCCGCTGGAGTCCCACGGTCCCGCAACCATCTTGTCCATGTGTAATCAAAAGGGCGGCGTGGGTAAAACCACCTCGACCATTAACCTGGGCGCGTGCCTCGCGGAAGCTGGACGTAAAGTCCTCCTCGTTGACTTGGACCCGCAGGGCGCATTGAGCGCCGGCCTCGGCCTTACGCATGACGAGATTGAAGACACCATCTACGACGTCATGCTCGACAATCAGGTGTCCATTCACTCCGCCATTAAGCGCACGCCCATCGCAGGCCTTGACCTTGTTCCCGCGAACATCGACTTGTCCGCGGCGGAGATTCAGCTCGTCAACGAGGTCGGCCGCGAGCACACGCTCGCCCGTGCGCTGCGCCCCGTGCGCCGCGATTACGACTTCATCATCATTGACTGCCAGCCGTCCCTCGGCCTGCTCACCGTCAATGCCTTGGCGTGCTCGGCGGGCGTCATCATCCCGATGGAGTGCGAGTTCTTCTCCCTGCGCGGCTTGGCACTGCTCACGGACACGGTGGAAAAGGTTGCCGAGCGCATCAACTTCGATCTGGAGATCCTCGGCATCCTGGTCACCATGTATGACCGTCGCACCAAGCATGCCCGCGAGGTCATGTCGAGCGTCGTTGACTACTTCGGAGACAAGGTCTTTGACACCGTCATCACGCGCACCGTCCGTTTCCCTGAGACGTCTGTCGCTGGCGAGGCGATCACCACGTGGGCGCCGAATTCGCAGGCGGCGAAGCAATACCGCGACCTCGCCCGCGAGGTCATCGAGCGCACTTCGAAGTAGTGAACGCTACTCATCCCACCGCGCCTTCTCACGCACCCAACCAGGAGGCCGTCCAGCCGGAGATCACCGGCTTCCGCATCGCCCTGAAGAACTTCGAGGGGCCCTTCGACCTGCTTCTGCAGCTCATTTCGTCGAAGAAAATGGACGTCACGGACGTCGCGCTCTCCGAGGTCACTGACGAATTTGTCGCCTACACCCGGGCGCTCGGCGCCACGGCGGACCTCGACGAGACTACGGAGTTTCTCCTCGTCGCCGCGACCCTTCTCGATCTCAAGGCCGCGCGCCTCTTGCCCCGCGGCGAGGTCTCTGACTTGGAAGACTTGGAACTCCTCGAGACCCGCGACCTGCTGTTCGCGCGCCTGCTTCAGTACAAGGCCTACAAACAGGTCGCAGACCTCATGGCGCGCTGGCAGCGCGAAGCGCGCCGCAGCTATCCCCGCGCGGTAGGCATGGAGGAACAGTTCGCGCAGCTGCTCCCGCCGGTCACCCTGGGTCACACGCCCGCGAGTTTCGCTGAGCTTGCCGCCAGCGTATTCCGTCCCAAGCCGCCCGAGGGCGTGGCGACGGGCCACATTCACCACGTGGCCGTCTCCGTGCCTGAGCAAGCAGGAAAGATTCTCACAACGCTTAAGCTGCTGGGGCAAGACAATTGGATGTCGTTTACTGCGCTCACCCGTGACTGCACCGTGTCCATGGAGGTCGTCGGCCGCTTCCTCGCACTGTTGGAGCTCTACAAAGCGAAGGCTGTCGACGCGCAGCAGGAGGAGTCGCTCGGACCCCTCGATGTTGCATGGACCGGCCTCGACGTCGACCCGGCCGTCGTCGCGGCGGCTAACTGGGATTAGACTGCGAAGCCATGGATAATTCCCAGCCGCGTCCCGCCTTGCCGCTCATCTCGCAGCAGCGCTCGCGCCTCGAGTCGATTCTGCTCGTCCTCGACGCCCCCGCGTCCGTCGAGGCTTTGGCGCGCGCCCTCGAGCTCGAGCCCACCGTGGTCAGTGACCACCTGCGCGCCATTGCGAGGGAATTCGACGAGCGTGGCTCAGGGTTCGACCTCCGTGAAACAGGGGAGGGCTGGCGCCTCTACACGCGCAAAGACAACGCAGAGGCCGTCGAAGGATTCCTTCTCGACGGCAGCCAGACCAAGCTTTCTCGTGCCGCGATGGAAACCCTCGCGGTCGTCGCCTACCGTCAGCCCGTCACGCGCGCACAGGTCGCCGCCGTGCGTGGCGTTAACGTGGATGGCGTCATGCGCACACTCACCCTGCGCGGACTCATCCGCGAGGTTGAGCACGAGGGCCTGGCTCATCAATACGAGACCACGGAGCTCTTCCTTGAGCTGCTCGGCATCGATTCGCTGCAGCGCCTGCCAGACCTGGCGCCGCTGTTGCCGGACGTGGACTCGATCCTCGAGGAGTACTAACGCCCGAAAATCCGCGAATACCACGGCCAGACCATTCGGGGGTAGGATGGCCTCCGGTAAACAAAGCGTTTCCACGTCCAGCGCCTCGCGAGCAGGAGCTCGCGAGATTTCAACCGGAATGAACAAGGCGCCAGGCGGCAACTGCATACACAAGAAAAGGACACGTGATTATCGTGACCCCACCCGCTCGCCGCGACGGCACACCGGACAAGAAGCAGCGAGCCAGCGACATGCTGGTCTCGAATGCCAAGCCGGCCCGCCGCCAGCACGTGAAGAAAACTGACCGTTCCAAGAACGCCACCGCCGACTCTGTCGCGCGGGAACTCGGCGCCGACTGGCTGGTCAGCGGAAACAATGGAAAGGGGGAGCGCCTCCAGAAGGTGCTCGCCAAGGCTGGCGTCGCTTCGCGCCGCCACGCCGAGATCCTCATCGACGCCGGTCGCGTCGAGGTCAACGGAAAAATCGTCATGCAGCAGGGCGTGCGCGTCAACCCGAATGTTGACGTTATCCGTGTCGACGGCGTGCGCATCAACGTCAATGAGAACATGCAATACTTCATTCTCAACAAGCCGCGCGGGATGCAGTCGACCATGCATGACGACATGGGCCGCCCGTGCGTGGGCGACTTGGTCTCCGACCGCGTGGCGGCGGGCCAGCGTTTGTTCCACGTGGGCCGCCTTGACGCGGACACCGAGGGCTTGCTTCTGCTCACCAACGACGGCGAGCTTGCCAACCGCCTCATGCACCCGAAGTACGGCATTAAGAAGACCTACCTTGCCACGGTGCTCGGTGAGGGAGGCAACAAGTTAGTCAAGCAGCTCAAGAACGGCATCGAGCTCGATGACGGCCTGGCCAAGGCCGACTTCGCGCAGATTGTGGATAAGAACGGCGGCTACTCCCTCGTGCGCGTCGAGCTGCACGAAGGCCGCAAGCACATTGTGCGTCGCATGCTCAAGGAGGCCGGCTACCCGGTCCAGCGCCTCGTGCGCACCAAGCTGCACACGGTACAGCTGGGCGAGCTCACCCCGGGCGCGTTCCGCGCGCTCAACTCGAACGAACTGACCAGCCTGTACAACGCGGTGGAGATGTAAATGCTGAACAATATGCCTAACAATGGACTCATCGTGGCCGTCGACGGCCCGTCCGGCACCGGCAAATCCTCCACGTGCCGCCAGCTCGCCAAGGATCTGGGCGCCAAGTACGTCGACACCGGCGCCATGTACCGCGTCGCGACGCTTGCCGTCCTGCGCGCTGGCGTGGACCCCGCCGATACGCAGGCCGTTATTGCCGCGACCGCAGACCTGCCGCTCGAGGTTTCCGATGATCCGGATTCCAAGCAGGTGCTGCTCGCCGGTGAGGACGTCTCCCAGGTCATCCGCGAAGACGAGGTGACCCGCAACGTCTCGGCCGTCTCCGCCATCCCGGAGGTCCGCCAGAACCTGGTCGACCTGCAGCGCAAGCTGGCAGCCCAGGCGCATCGCGCCATCGTCGAGGGCCGCGACATTGGCACCGTGGTGCTTGCCGATGCCCCCGTGAAGATCTTCATGACCGCCTCGGCGCAGGTCCGTGCGCAGCGTCGCTATGACCAAAACGTCGCCGCAGGCATTCCCTCTGACTTCGACACGGTGCTCGCCGACGTCGAGCGCCGTGACGCCGCGGATTCTTCTCGCGCCACGTCGCCGCTGCGACCGGCCGAGGACGCCGTCGTGGTCGACACGTCTGAGCTCACGCTGCAGGAGGTTCTGCAGCGTCTCACTGCCATCATTAAGGAGTCCGCGCGTGGCTAAGAACACCAACACCGGCGGCCAGCCGGAGGAATTCGAGACCGAGTTCCACTACCCACAGGGCAAGATGGAAGAAGAAACCGTCTCCTCGAGCCAGAAGTGGGCGTCGTCCGACTTCGATGTCTCGGAGTTCGACTTCGACCTCGACGAGGACTCGAAGGAAATCGCTGTCGTCGACGGCTACGAGGGGGTCGACGATGATGACTTCGATGAAGACTTCGACGCCGAGGACTTTGACGAGTCCGAATTCGGCGAGGCCGACTATGGCGAAGATTACGAGGACGACCTCACGGATGAGGAATGGGCCGAGATCGAGGCCTCGTTTGGCGTCAATGCTGACGGTCACGTCGAAGAGAACCTCTGCACCGTGGCCGTCGTAGGTCGCCCGAACGTGGGCAAGTCCTCGCTTGTCAACCGTTTCCTCGGCCGCCGCGAGGCCGTCGTCGAGGATCATCCGGGTGTTACCCGCGACCGTATTTCTTACGTCGCCGAGTGGAACGGCCGCCGTTTCCTTGTCCAGGACACCGGCGGATGGGACCCCAACGTCAAGGGTATCCATGCTGCCATCGCGCGCCAGGCTGAGGCCGCCATGGAGACCGCTGACGTCATCGTCTTCGTCGTCGATACGCGGGTGGGCATCACGGAGACTGACTCCGTCATGGCGAAGAAGCTTCAGAAGTCCCAGGTCCCCGTCATCCTCGTGTCCAATAAGTTCGACTCGGACAACATGTATGCGGACATGGCGGAGTTCTACGCGCTGGGGCTTGGCGATCCGTGGCCGGTCTCCGCACAGCACGGCCGCGGCGGCGCTGACGTCCTCGACGAGATTCTGCGTCTCTTCCCGGACCAGCCGCGCCACCCGTCCATCACCTCGGGTCCGCGTCGCGTAGCGCTCGTGGGCAAGCCGAACGTGGGCAAGTCCTCACTGCTCAACAAGTTCACCGGCGAGGAGCGTTCCGTCGTCGATAACGCGGCGGGTACCACCGTCGACCCTGTTGACTCGCTCGTTCAGCTCGACCAGAAGCTGTGGAAGTTCATTGACACGGCGGGCCTGCGCAAGAAAGTCAAGAACGCTCAGGGCCACGAGTACTACGCGTCCCTGCGTACCCGCGGCGTCATCGACGCCGCCGAGGTCTGCGTCATGCTCATCGACGCCTCGCAGGAAATCTCGGAGCAGGACCAGCGCGTCCTCAACATGGTGCTCGAGGCGGGCAAGGCGCTCGTCATCGCGTTTAACAAGTGGGACCTCGTTGACGAGGACCGCCGCTACTACCTGGACCGTGAAATCGATGAGCAGCTCAGCCACCTGACGTGGGTCACCCGCGTGAATATCTCTGCGGAGACCGGCCGCGCCCTCCAGAAACTGGAGCCGGCCATGCTCGCGGCCCTCGAGTCCTGGGACCAGCGCGTGTCCACCGGCCAGCTCAACACCTGGCTGCGCGAGGCCATCGCCGCGAATCCGCCGCCGATGAAGAACAACCGTCTGCCGCGCGTGCTCTTTGCTACGCAGGCGGGCACGCAGCCGCCGACCATTGTGCTGTTTACCACGGGCTTCCTCGACGCCGGCTACCGCCGCTACCTAGAGCGCAAGTTCCGTGAGCGCTTCGGCTTCCACGGCTCGCCTGTGCGCATCGCCGTCCGCGTGCGCGAGCGTCGCGATAAGCGCAAGCGCTAGACGCAAGCGCTAGACTTCGGGGCCTAGACAAGGAATCCCCCTCGCCGTGCCGCCCTTTTAACTTGGGCGGTAGAGCGAGGGGGATTTTCGTCTTTGGTGCGGCGCATACTGGATATAACAACCGGCGTGCGATGGTAGGGGATGCCAGCGAAACGTCCGACGTTCGGCGTGGGCGCACGCGTCGCCCGCGGATAACAGTACGTGCGTTATGCAGCCATTATAGATCATAAGGTGCCGAAAACCGGCATTCCTCGCATGTGACTTTTCCCGCCTATGTTGCTTTATGTCTGGTTATGTCCGGTCGCATAAGATGGAGCACGTACACAGTTTCATTCTCAGAACCTTCAATGAGTTCGGAAGGGCGCGTAATGCTTGCCTCCATCCTTGACCCGACCTCGGGTCTCGCGATCGTTCTCCAAATCATTGTCATCCTCTCCGCGCTGCTACTTGGCACGCGCTACGGTGGCCTGGGGCTCGGTCTCATTTCCGGTATTGGCCTCGTCATCATGGTCTTCGTCTTTGGCCTCAAGCCAGGCGAGCCCCCGGTATCGGTCATGCTCACCATCATCGCGGTTATCGGTTGCGCGGCCACGCTGCAACAGGCCAGAGGTCTAGAGGTGATGATGCAATTCGCCGAGAAAATCTTGCGCGCTCACCCCGAGCGCATCACCATTCTCGCCCCGATCACCACGTGGTTCCTCACCGTGCTCTGCGGTACCGGCCACGTTGTCTACACCATGTTCCCGATCATCGAGGACATCGCGCTGAAGAAGGGCATTCGTCCGGAGCGTCCGATGGCCGTGTCCTCGACCTCGGCCCAAATGGGTATCACCGCGTCTCCGGTGTCCGTCGCTACGGTGTCACTCGCGTCCATCATTGCGGAGAATGCGGGCGTCACCGGCGTCTCATATTCCATTCCGCAAATCCTTATGGTCGCCATCCCCGCCTCGCTCAGCGGCGTTATCCTTGCCGCGCTGTGGTCGCTGCGTCGTGGCAAGGACCTCGACAAGGACGAGGCTTTCCAAGAGAAGATGAAGGATCCGGAGTTCGCACAGTCCGTCCAGTCGGCTGGCCACTCGTTGCTCGGTGAGGTCTTCCCGGCTTCCGCCAAGCACTCCGTTATCGTCTTCCTCACCGCTATCGCCATTGTCGTCATCCTCGGCGCCTTCGACGTTCTGCGCCCATCCTTCGCGGGCGAGGACGGCGAGCTGGAGAAGCTGTCCATGAACCTGGTCATCCAAATGGTTATGCTTGTCGCCGGCGCCGTCATCCTCATCTTCTGCAAGGTCGACAACAAGAAGATCGCCACGACCCCGGTCTTCAAAGCCGGTATGACCGCCGTGTTCTCCGTCTTCGGTGTCGCGTGGATGGCGGATACCTTCTTCGAGACGCACATCGATGCACTGGAAAGCACCCTGGGCGGCATCGTCCAGTCCGCTCCGTGGGCTTACGCTATCGCCCTGCTCATTGTTTCGAAGCTGGTCAACTCCCAGGCCGCGGCCCTTGTTGCCCTCGCGCCTATCGGTCTGTCGTTGGGCATCGACCCCGCCATCATCGTCGGTTTCTACGGTGCTGCGTACGGTTACTTCATCCTGCCGACCTACCCGTCTGACCTCGCCTGCATCGGCTTCGACCGCACGGGCACGACGCACATCGGCAAGTTCGTTATCAACCACTCGTTCATCATTCCGGGCTTCATCTCGGTGCTCACGTCCTGCGTGGTCGGTTCTCTGCTCGCTACCGTCATCCTCTAAGCCGGCTGGTATTTATACGCCGCGCGCACTTCGGTGCTGCGCGGCGTTCGCTATCCCACGGGCCCGGGGCGAAGCGCGAGGCGATTGAGGCATGGTGTGCGCTGCCTAGGACGCCCGCGTATAGGCGAAAGCGTCCGTGCGATAGGGAATCTCGAGCTGCTGCCCGGGTTTAAAGCCCATGTGCTCGAAGAGATACCAATTGAGGTTGTGCGTCATGCGCTCGTGAACCTCCTCGCCGTTGCGCAGCCAGTAGGAGCGCGTGTGCATGAGGCGGTGCAGCTGCTCCGGGGTAAGCGGCGTGGACCAACGCAGGCGGCGTTCCTCCGCGAGCTCCCACGGGTCGTCGATGGCGGGGTAGAAGCCTTCTTTCTGAATATCGCCGGAGTGCATGATGCGGGCCAGACGCAGGACCCACGGGTCGGAGTGCACGTCGAGGGTGTTCCATGCAAGCACTACGCGCCCGCCTGGACGCAGGATGCGGTCGAACTCGGCGCTGGCGCGGGCAACATCGACCCAATGCCACGTCTGGGCACACGCGACGGCGTCGAGGGCGGCATCGGGAAGCGCGGTGGCTTCAGCAGTGGCCCGCCAGACGGGAAGCCCCAGCCCGGCGCGCAGGACCCTGCACATATCGGGCGAGGGATCGCAGGCGAGCACCTCGGGATTGGTAAGTGTCGCCGTGAGCTTTCCCGTGCCGGCGCCGACGTCGAGGACGCGACCAGCTTGAGCGATAAGTGCGGCGACCTCGGCGGGGTAGCCGGGACGCACGTCGGCATACTCATCCGCGCCGCTGGCGAAGGCACGAGCGGAGGCCTGACGGTGCGCGGTAGTGCGGAACTCCGGCGCGGACTTCTCCGAGGGCTTGCGGTAGCTGGGGAAGTTCTCCGGGGCGGGGTGGAGTGAATCAAAAGACATCGTGTACACAATGTAGTCGGGCGCGTGGCGGGCGGTCTATTAGACTAATTCGTTATGAGTTCTCTCCCCGCGCCCGATGACAAGCGGTGGCTCATCAAGACGGTTCTGCTGCGCAAGCGCCGCACGATGCCGGCCGCCGTGCTCATGTCGCTCGGCTTCGTCACCAATGGTTTAACGCCGGTGCTCGTGGGGCGCGCGATCGATGACGCCATCGCACGGGGTTCGCTGAGCCGCCTGGGCTTGTGGCTCATGGCGCTGGCCGTGTCCTTTCTCATCAACGGCCTGGCGAACTGGTGGGCACGCAACCTCTTCTCGCTCGCGATGCTCGAAGTGGGCCACGTTCTGCGCATGGCTGTCACGGATCGCATCCAGGATCCGCGTGGCATGGCGGGCCCGCGGCGCACGGCGGGGGAGCTGCTTGCTATCGCGTCAACAGATACGCAGCGCGTGGGCGATGCGGTATTCATGACGGTCTTCCCGGTTGCCGAGGTGACCTCGATTATCTATGTTGCGACGATGGTCTCCTTGGTCAATCTTCCTTTGGGGCTCGCCGTGCTCGTGGGCGGGCCTATCGTGGTGCTCATTTCCCTGCGCGCTGCGAAGCCTTTGCGGCATCGCTCGGGTGCGCGGCAGGCGGCGCTCGCCAAGGCTGCGGCCACGGCGACGGACGTGGTACAGGGCCTGCGTATTCTGAAGGGCCTCGGCGCCATCGACACGGTGCGCTCGCGCTACGCGGCGGTCTCTGATGCTGCCTATACGAAGACGGTCGCCGCGGACGGCGCCCGGGCGAAGCTCAACGCAACGACGGAAACCGTAGGCGCCGTCTACGTCGTGCTCGTGGCGCTGGCGGCGGGCAGCCTCGCGCTGAAGGGCTCCATCACGATCGGCGAGCTCATCTCTGTGGTGGGCCTGACCCAGTTCATCATCACGCCAATGACGATGTTGGGAAAGAATATCGCCTCGCGGTGGGCCAATGCGCAGGCCTCGGGCAAGCGCATCCGGGCGGTGCTCGGCGCTGGATTCGCAGAGCATCCAGAGGTGGAACTGCCCGCGTTGCCGCGCGGCATCACGGTGGTGGACGCACATGCGCCGGAAGGCCTGGAGTACCTGCCGCACGAGACGGCCGTCGTGGCGCCACACCAGTCGGACCTGTTCGAGGGCAGCGTGTTGTCCAACGTGCACGAAGACCCAGAGAAGGCGCGCGAGGCACTGTGGGTCGCTGCTGCGGACGATATCCCCGGCGGGCCGGAGCGTGAGGTGGGCGAGAACGGCGGCAACCTTTCGGGCGGCCAGCGCCAGCGCGTGGCGTTGGCCCGAGCCATTGCTGCCGATGCCCCCATCCTCATCCTCCAAGACCCCACCACCGCCGTGGACTCCGTGACGGAAGCCATCATTGCCGAGCGCGTGGCCGCCCATCGCGCCGGGCAGACGTCGGTCATCTACACCTCGGCGCCCGCGTGGCAGGCCGTCGCTGTGGACGTCACCGCCGATGTGCAGGAAGCGGAGGCATAGCCCATGGCCTTGAGTTTCCCTACTGCCGCGTGGCCGGACGTCCGTCGCGTTGTGGGCCGCCATGCTGCGCAGGTCCCCGGCGCCAAGGGCCAGTGTGCCGCAGCCATCGCGCTGCTGGCGGGCGGCTCGGTGGCCAATATCTTTATCCCCATCCTGCTGGGGCGGATCGTGGATGCCGTCATCGCCGGCGGCGGCGCGAACCTTTTCGCCATCGGCGTGGGCCTAGCCGTCTGCGCCTTGCTGGGCGCGGCGCTGTCTGCGGGAGGATTCTATCTGCTCTCCCGTATCACGGAGCGCGTGATCGCCAACCTGCGCGAAGACATGGTGGGTACGGCTCTAGGCCTGCCCACGCACCGCGTCGAGGAAGCCGGCACCGGCGACCTCGTCTCGCGCTCCACGGATGACGTGGCGGAGCTTTCGGCCGCGGTGACGGAGACGGTGCCAGTGCTCTCGAGCTCGGTCTTCGCCATCATCACGACGGCGGTGGCGCTCGTCTCGCTCGACTGGCAGTTCCTCCTCGTGGTTGTCGCGGCCGCACCCATCTACTACTTTGCGGCCAAGCGTTACTTGCGCGTCGCGCCGGGCCGGTACGCTGCGCAGCGCGCCGCCATGGCCGATCGCGCCCGGCGGGTTCTCGAGGCCATCCGCGGACGGGCGACTGTGCGTGCCTTCGGACTGGAGGAACGCACGCACGAAAATATCCGCGCAGCCAGCCAGGACGTCGTCGATTACGGCTTTAGCGCCCGGCGCACGCTCATGGTGCTGCAGTCGTGGCTCACTACCGTGGAATTTGTCATGGTGACCACGGGCCTGCTCGTTGGCTTCTGGACGGTACGCACGGGTGCCATGACGGTGGGCGCTGTCACGGCGGCGATGCTCATGCTCATCCGTCTGCGCGGCCCGCTCATGGGACTCATGCGTGTGCTGGACACCATTCAGTCGGGCTACGCGTCGCTCGCGCGCATCGTGGGCGTGGTCATGGACCCGCCACAGCCCACGCCGCCCGCGGGCGCGCCGAGCAAGGTGGGCGAGGTGCGCATGGATCACGTCTCCTTCAGCTACGGCGAGGGCTGGGCCGTGGACGATATCTCCATTCATCTCCACCCGGGCGAAATGGTGGCTCTCGTTGGCGCGTCCGGCGCGGGAAAGACCACCGTTGCGGCGCTCCTCGCGGGCCTGCGCGTCCCCGATGAAGGCACGGTGACCGTCGACGGCGTGGAGGTCTCGCACCTTTCGGATACCGAACGCGTCGCTCGTTTGGCAATGATCTCGCAAGACGTGCACGTCTTCTCCGGAACGTTGCGCGAGGATCTTCAGCTGGCGCGGCCGGATGCCACCGATGAGGACATGCGCGACGCGCTGCGTCGGGTGCGGGCGGACTGGGTGGAGCACCTCGTCGATGGACTCGATACCGAGGTTGGCGCGCAAGGCATCCAGCTCGAACCTGTAGAGGCACAGCAGTTGGCGCTGGCGCGTATTTTGCTGCTCGACCCGCGCGTCATCGTCATGGACGAGGCGACGGCGGAGGCCGGTTCCGTGGGCGCGGGTGCGTTGGAAGAAGCCGCGGATGAGGTCACGCGCGGGCGCACGGCGCTCGTCGTGGCGCACCGGCTTGACCAAGCCTCGCAGGCGGATCAGATCCTCGTCATGGATGACGGACGGGTGAGTGAGCGGGGCACACATGCAGAGCTGGTAGCGTTGAACGGTCGATACCACGAACTATGGCAGGCTTGGCAGAAAGGACGGACGAGCTCTTCGTGATTATGGGCAGGACATCCGGGAGCTCGCGCACACGGACACACGCGGGCGCGGCGCTGAGCGTTCTCGCTGCTTGTGGTCTGTTGGCGGGATGCGGCGCTGGGGATGGTTCGGATGAAGGACTCACCGATCCCGCCGCCGTGACGACCACGGGGGCGACGCAATGGGAGCCCAGCCTCGGCATCCCCGCCTCCTCGCCGTTGGCGGGACCGGAGCCGGGGGAGTCGAAGACCATCAACCTGCCGTCGGGTCGTACGTTTATCCTCCATGTTCCGGAGAACTACGATCCGTCGCGTGCCTGGCCCGTGGTCTTAAGTTTCCACGGCTGGGGCGAAACGGCCTCCCAGATGGAGGCGTACACCCGGTTTGATTCCTCCGAAGCCATCGTTGCGTACGCACAGGGGACGGATAAGGCATGGGCGCCGGCTCCCTATGCGAAGACGAGCGGCGCGGAAGATGTCGCGTTTGTCCAGCAGATCGTGGACTCTCTGCGCGCGACGTACGCAGTTGACGACGAACGCATCTACGCCGTGGGCATGTCGAACGGGGGCGGTTTTGCAGCCTATCTCGCGTGCCAGATGCCGGAGTATTTTAACGCCGTCGCCAGCGTCTCGGCCGCGTATTACTCGAAGATTCACGATGGTTGCAAGTCGGCCGCGGAGAGCGAAAACGAGCACTACGGCGAGCCCCTCCCTGTGGGGCGCCTTGATCTCCACGGCACCGACGATCCAATCGTGTCCTACTTTGGCGGGACCCGTCACGGTGCCAGATACAACCCGGTCATGGAGGTCCTCGCGATGGACCAGAAGCGCAACCAATGCAGCGACCAGATCTCCACGTCGCGCCTGGCTTCGAACTCGTTGCTCATGCAGTGGAAAGGCTGCCGCGCGCCGCTGGTGCACATCCGCATTGGCGGCGGCAACCACGTTTGGCCCGGCGGTTCCTACGATAAGTCGCACGTCCTGCCGGAAGGCTTTGCTACCGATGCCGTCCTCGACTTCTTCGCCATTCCTGGCCGCGCGACCGGCACTGAGGACTCGGCGAATAAGCTCTAGAAGCTCTTCGTGCCTACGGCGGGCTCGGCGGGCTCGGCGGGCTCGGCGGGCTCGACATCCCAGACGGTGACGGACTCGCTGGCGGCCGCTGCCGCCGCCTCGAAGCGCGCGAGACAGAGTGCCGCGAGGTCCTCGTAGCCTGCTCGGAATGCGGCGGAGTCTTTCTCCGTGGGCTGTGGGATCTGGACGAGCTGGACGCTGCGGGTCCCGCCGTCGTCGGCATTGAGTTCGAAGACTGCTTGGGCGGTCGTGCCGGAGCCAGCGAAGAAGTCGAGCACGGTGGCATTGGAAGGCCCGCACAACGCAATGAGGTGCTGGACGAGACGCACCGGCTTCGGGAAATCGAAGATTCCGCGCACGCCCAACGCTTCCTCGACGTCGCGTCGGCCGGTGCGGGTCACTCCAAAGCGCTCGCCGTCGAGAATGGAACGCGGACGGGCGCCGCGGCTCGCATAGTTCTTCGTGTAGACGAAACCGCGGCGGAAGACCAAGTCATCGTGGTGCTCGGCCACCTTGTCGCGGCCCCAGCGCCAGCGCGCCACCTTGTCGCGACCCGCGGGCTGGTCCGGCCAGTACTCTCTGCCGTCCGGGCCTGCAATGGGGAAGTCGAGGGTAGGCAGGTAGCCCAGCGTCTTCGAGTCGAGGCGCACGAGCGAGTACCGCCCACGTTCGTCTTCATGGTTATAACGGGTGGATTTCTCGGCGCCCACATCGAGATTGAAGCCAGGGTTATCGAGGGACTTGGCGTAGACGAGGATGTATTCGTGCTCGACGACGGCGTAGCGCGAGTCATTCTTGCCAGTACCGGCCTTCTTCCAGATGAGTTGGCCGGCGAAGCATTCCTCGCCGAAGATTTCGTCGGCGACCTTGCGCAGGTTGGCCACCTCGTCCTCGCCGATAGAGATACAGATGAACCCTGAGTCCTTGAGCAGATCGCGCGCGAGCACGAGACGCGGGTACATCATGGACAGCCACTCCGCGTGCCAGCGGCCATGGTCCGCGGCGCGGAATTCGCGGCGGCTGCGGTAGTTATCCCGGTAGATGAAGTCGCGCCCCGTGTTGTACGGCGGGTCGATGTAGATGACGTCGATGCTGCCGCACCCAGCCTGTGGCGCGTCGCGCAAATGCTTGAGGACGTCGAGGTTATCGCCCGAATAGAAGTGATGCGGGCTTGTGGTGCCCGTGCGCTGGCGCAGGCGCGTCGAGGTGGGACGTGTTGCTGCGGCCATGGCCTCGTCCTTGCCGGGCCATACCAGCCCGAAGAAGGAGGATGACATGGGCTTTAAGGATAGTCACTAGCGCATATGAGTGGACTCTGCCACGCGTGACCTCGCCGTAATCTTCTGCCGCAGCCCGTAGGGGACCCTGTGCGGAGACTGGCAATCCTAAGGTTTTCTCATCTTTAGGTGGCGTGGCCCGGGTGGCGTCGCTACGGTGGGTGTCATTCCCGCTGCGATGGTGGGCGTTAAGAATTTGGCAACGAAAGGATTTTTAATCATGGGCATCTTCGGCAAGGCCAAGGACGCACTGAACTCCGACAAGGGCGAGCAGATTTCTGACCAGGGCCTTGACAAGGCTGCTGAGTTCGCGAAGGGCAAGCTCGGCGAGGACAAGGCCGACCAGATTAACTCCGCGCGCGACAAGGCCGACGAACGCATCGGCAAGCAGGGCGAGTAAGCCCTCACGCACCTCCGCGACAGCGCTGGTTCTTCTCCGACATTAAGGAGAGCCGGCGCTTTTCGTCTGTTCGGAACGACAGCTTCTTAGCCCTAGCCCTAGCCCGAGGTGTGCCAGAGGGTACAACGACGATGACCGGAGCACGCTGTTGTGCTCCGGTCATGTGCTGTCGGGCTAACAGGATTTGAACCTGCGACCCCTACACCCCCAGTGTAGTGCGCTACCAAACTGCGCCATAGCCCGTCCGTCGCTGTTGTTGGCGACTGGTCTAGATTACACCACGGTAGTTCGCTGACACAAAAGGGCCGCTAGGATACCTCGCCGGTGGAGTAGAACCACTGGCCATCGCGCTTGAAGAAGCGCGAGCGTTCCCGCTGCGAGCCTTTGGCGGAGCCCTTGTAGAAGGCCTCGAACTCGACTGCGCCGGTGTCGTCGAGGAGTCCGCCGCCCTCCGTGTCGAGGATGTCAAGGCGGTAGAAGCGGATGGTGGTCTCCTTGAGCTGGAGATCATAGGGGCGCGTGTCCGGGTCCCACGTGCGTAACAGGTACTCCTCGTCGCCGGTGACGAAGGCGCTAAAGCGTGAACGCATGAGGGTCTCAGCCGTGGGGGCGTCGGCACCCTTGTGGTACTTGCCGCAACACTCGCCGAAGGTGAGGCCTGTGCCGCAGGGGCAGCGGGCGGTATCGGCAAGCGGGTGCAGGACGAGGGGAGTGGAAGCCATGAAGAAAATAGTAGACGCCCCTGCCCGGCGCGCCGACATGCGGTGCGGGGCAGGGGCGTGGGGACGCGGAGGGTTTAGGGCGTCACGTCGACGATGTGGGTATGGCCAATGAGGGTGTCAATCCCGGCACCACGGGCAGTGGAGCGCAGCTGGGCGCGCTGTTCCTCGCTGATATCGCCGGTGATCTTAATGCGGCGCTCGAAGGTTGAGTCGTGCACGTGCGTGACCGTCACCGAGATATCTTCGATCGCCTTGTCGAGCTTGGCTGCCTTGGCCGCGTCGACGAGCGACTGGTGGGTGCCTGTGGCGATGGCGGACATGAGCAGGCCCTCAGCCGTTATGCCCTTGCCCTTGCCGCCGTTCTTGCGCGAACGGTCTGCAAAGACGGACTGGTTATTGGAACGCACGACCACGCCCACCTTGGTGCCGATCGCGGTGTGCGTGACGGCGGAGTCCGGGGAGACGTCTTCGGGCTCGGTGTCCGGGATGATGAATTGCTCGGCCCAGCCGCCAATGAGATCGGCAGCGCGCGCGGCGGCGTCTTGCTTGGTGAGCAGGTGGTCCGCCTTATCGAGCGCCACGAGGGACTTGGGGTAGCGCGTGGACAGGAAGATGTTCTGCGCATTATCAATGCCCACGGTCTGGTCGATGGGCGAGTGCAGCACCATGAGAGGCTTGCGCAAGCGCGAGAGGTAGGTCACCGGGTTGGTATCCGCGAGGTCCTCGAGGAAGTGGCGGGAAATGGTAAGCGCGCGGCCGCCGAGAGTGACCTCGACTTCACCGTTGGCGTCGACTTCGCCGATCTTGTCTGCATAGTGAAGCACCGAGTGTGCCGGGTCGAAAGGTGCGCCGAGGGTGGCGATGGCACGTAGCGAGTCGATCTTGCTGCCGGCGGCCAGGGATGCGGCGCCGCCGAGGGAGTGGCCCATGAGTAGCTGCGGGGCGCGGTAGTTCTCCGTGAGCCACTCGGCGGCCGCGACGATATCCGCGACATTTTGACTAAAGCTCGTCTCTGCGAAGTTGCCCTCGGACTGGCCGAGACCCGGGAAGTCGAAGCGCAGCGTGGCGATGCCGAATTTGGTGAGCTGCTTGGCTGTGCGCGCCGCACCCGGGGTGTGGCGCGAGCCTGCGAAGCAGTGCGCGAAGATGGCGAAAGCCTTGGGCGCTGAATCAGGGAAGTCGATGGTTCCCGCCATCGCGGTGCCGGCACTCGAAGGGACAGTCACATTCACGGATTGCATGGATTCCACAATAGCGGGCACGAGCGAACTCGTGCGAGCGAGCGTGCGGTACACGAAGTGTGCGCGTAGATGTAACTCATAGCACGCTCGCCCCATGCTTCCGCCCAAGCCGTGGGCTGCGGCGGCTAGAGTAGGAGAGATACTAATTCATCTTTTCCGTGAATGGGCCGCCCGTGCGATCGCAGCGGCCGCGCGGTGAGCGGCGACGTCAAGCATGAAGGAGGCCCCGCATGGGTGCATTTGGCTGGTTCTGGAAAGCGATGGGTGCGCAATCCGAGCGCAACGATAAGAAATCCAAAGCCATCGTCAACGATTCGGCTGCGGCGACGCAGTCTCTGGCGCAGCTCAGCGACGCCGAGGTCGCGCAGCACGCGCGCGACGCCGTGCGTGACGGCGCGATCGCCGATAAGTCAGCCTTCCTCGCCGCGCTTGCCGTCGCGAGCGAGCGCCGCCTGGGCATGCACCCCTTCAACGTCCAGTCCCAGGCCGTGCTGCGTCTGCTCGAGGGCGACGTCATCCAGATGGCCACAGGTGAAGGCAAGACCCTCGTGGGTGCCATGGCCGCCACCGGGTTCGCACTCACAGGCAAGCGCGTTCACCTCGTCACCGTGAACAACTACTTGGCCGAGCGCGATGCGGAGTGGATGCGCCCGCTCGTCGAATTCTTCGGCCTCACAGTTGCCTCGGTGACCGAGAAGATGGACCAGGACTCCCGCCGCGCGGCCTACCGCAGCGACATTATCTACGCCCCGGTCAACGAGCTGGGCTTCGACGTGCTGCGCGATAACCAAATCACGGACCGCTCCCAGACCGTCCAGGCGCGCGCGGATGTCGCGCTCGTCGACGAGGCAGACTCCGTGCTCGTCGACGAGGCTCTCGTCCCGCTCGTGCTCGCCGGCAACCGCCCGGGCGAGGCCCCCACAGGCCACATCACGAATGTCGTCTCTCGCCTGCGCGAGGACCTGGACTACACCATCGCCGAGGATGGCCGCACCGTGGCGCTCACCGACGACGGTGCCGCGCGCGTCGAGCGCGAGCTGGGCATCGACTCCCTCTACTCGGAGGAGAACATCGGCACGATCCTGGTCAAGGTCAACTTGGCGCTCCACGCCAAGGCCCTGCTCATCCGCGACATTCACTATATCGTCACCGACGGCAAGCTGCAGCTTATCGATGCCTCCCGCGGCCGCGTCGCAGACCTCCAACGGTGGCCAGACGGCCTGCAGGCCGCCGTCGAGGCCAAAGAAGGCCTTGAGGTCTCCGAGGGCGGCCGCATCCTCGACACTGTCACGCTCCAGGAGCTGATGCGCCGTTACCCGCTCGTGTGCGGCATGACTGGTACCGCCGTCGAAGCGACCGACCAGCTGCGTCAGTTCTATGACCTTCACGTCTCCGTCATCGACCGCAACAAGGAGCTGCGCCGCTTCGACGAGGCGGACCGCATCTACGCCACAGCCGAGGAGAAGAACAAGGCGATCGTCGAAGAGATCATCGCCATCCACTCCACTGGCCAGCCGGTGCTCGTGGGCACCCACGATGTCGCCGAGTCTGAGGATCTGGCCGAGGTCCTGCGCGAGCGCGGAATCGGCGTCAACGTCCTCAACGCAAAGAACGACGCGGAGGAAGCACGCATCGTCGCCGAAGCCGGCGATATCGGCCGCGTGACGGTCTCCACGCAGATGGCAGGCCGCGGCACCGACATCAAGCTCGGCGGCGCGGATGAGGGCGACCACGACACGGTCGCGGACCTCGGCGGCCTCGCCGTCATTGGCACGACCCGCCACCGCACGGCGCGTCTCGACAACCAGCTGCGTGGCCGTGCCGGGCGCCAGGGCGATCCCGGTTTGAGCCTCTTCTTCGTCTCCCTCGAGGATGATGTGGTCCGTCAGGGCGGCGAGGATGAGTCGCTGTCCGCGCAGCCCGGGCCGGACGGGCGCATCGAGTCCAAGCGCGTCTCCGACTTTATCGCTCATTGCCAGCGCGTGACGGAAGGCCAGCTGCTGGAAATCCACGCCCAGACGTGGAAGTACAACCAGCTGCTCGCGGATCAGCGCATCATCATCGATGAGCGCCGCGCCGTGCTTCTCGACACGGACCAAGCGTGGAAAGAATTCCAGCAGCGCGCGCCGCAGAAGGCCGCCGCGCTGGAAGCCCTGCCGGAGGAAACCCGCGTCGCTGCCGCGCGCGAGATCATGCTCTACCACCTCGACCTCGCGTGGGCCGACCACCTCGAGCTCATGGACGATGTCCGCGAGTCCATCCACCTGCGTGCCATCGCGCGCCAGACGCCCATCGACGAGTATCACCGCATTGCTGTGCGCGAGTTCAAGCAGCTGGCTCAACGCGCGGTGGATCAGGCGGTGGAGACCTTTAACGACGTCCTCATCGACGAGGACGGCGCACACCTTAACGATTTGGGTTTGTCGCGTCCGAGTGCGACGTGGACGTACATGGTTTCCGATAACCCGCTGTCCGGTTCTGGAAACTCCGTCATGAGCAGCATCGGAAACATCTTCCGTTAAATTAAATAGCTCCAACGGCGCCGCCGAGCGAGGCGGATCGCTATGATTGAGAGCAGTTAACTTTTGGTCCGAAACATCGGAGGTAATAATGAGCGAACATACTGGAACCCCGGAACCGCAGGTGGAAACCACTTCTGTCTTCCGCGCAGACCTTCTGAAGGAGATGGAATCCGGCGCTGCCACCGATAACACCGTGACGGGTGCGGACAACCTGCCCGCCGGCCAGGGCCTGCTTGTTGTCAAGCGTGGTCCCAACGCGGGTGCGCGCTTCCTCTTGGACCAGGAGACCACCACCGTGGGTCGCCACCCGGAGGCAGACATCTTCCTCGACGATGTCACCGTTTCCCGCCGCCACGCGGAGTTCCGCATCAAAGACGGCCAGTTCGAGGTCGTCGACGTGGGATCCCTCAACGGCACCTACGTGAACCGCGAGCCGCGCAACTCCCAGGTTCTCGAGGTGGGTGACGAAATCCAGATTGGTAAGTTCCGTCTGGTCTTCATCGCCGGCAAGAACTAATCTAGACAGAAACGCGTACCGCGGCGGTCCGGCACACTTGGCCGTCGCGTGGCGCATTCGGCTTCCCGCGCACCGCGTCGCCCGTGCTTGTACCACCGGCTCAGCGCAGCACCACCGCAGTGTAGCGGCGCGAAGCCATACCCCTTAGTGAAGTAGACAATCCCGACAGATACGGCGAGTTATAAACCAGTGAACGCAATAGCACGCGATCAAGGCTCCGCGGCATTCCGCACGCAGCCCAAGGCAGGAGCGAAGAAGGCTAAGACCATGTCTATTGGCGTGGTGTTGCAGACGCTTAATCAGCAGTTCCCCGACGTCACCGTGTCTAAGATCCGCTTCCTGGAATCCGAAGGACTTATCACACCGCAGCGCACGGCCTCAGGCTACCGCCGCTTCACGGAGGCCGACGTCGACCGCCTGCGCTTTATTCTGCAGACCCAGCGTGACAACTACACGCCGCTCAAGGTCATCCGTGAGCAGCTCGAAGCTATGGATTCCGGCCAGGTGACCGCCATCGTGGGTGCCAGCCTCGGCGAGACCCTCGTGCGCGCCGACCAGTTCCGCGCCCCGGCCCTCACGCGGCTTACCGACGCCGATGTCGCCGCGCAGGCCGGCTGCACCGAAGAAGAGGTCGCCTCCCTCGCCAAGCTGGGCCTCATCACGCCGGACGAGTCCGGCTTCTTCACCGCGGATGACGCCGCCGTCGTATCCACGGCGCTCGCACTCAAGGCTTTCGGTTTTGACGAGCGTTCGCTCAAGACGCTGCGCAACAATGCACGTCGCCAGGCTGACCTCATCGCCCAGGCCGCCACTCCCGTCGCCAACGGCAAGTCCGATACCGCGCGCCAGAAGGCCGAAGAACTCTCTCAGCAGATGACCGCACTCGTGGTGTCCCTGCACGGCACGCTGGTGAAGACGGACCTGCGCAACGAGTTCAACGCCTAAACGCTCGCTCTCGCCGCTGTTCGTCGTACCCACTTTCCTTGAGGGAGGAACCATGGCCGCCGTCGCACTTGCGCTTATCGACATCGTGTTGGACGTCACCGAGGACTTCACCTGCATCGCTCTGCAGCCTGAAGGCCAGCAGCGTGTCGTGCCCATCTGGACCACTGGCCAGGAGCCGCGTCTCGCCGCCGCGTATGTCAAGGGCTATGAAGGTCAGCGCCGCCGCGCCATCGATGCTCTCATTGACGTCTTCGACGACCAGGGCGGCGTCGAGGCCATCTCCCTGTCGACATATAACGAGGGAGTCTTCCTCTTCGATGTCGTCTCTGCCAGCGGCAGCAGCGTCGAGGTGTCGGCCTGCGACGCCATTATCCTGGCGGACCGCTTTGGCGTCGACCTCACCATGGACGAGGAGGACGTGTCTCAGGTCGCTATCTTTACCACGCCTGAGGCACTCGATGAATACTTAAGCTCGTCCTACCCACTCGAGATTCAAGCGGACCAGCCTGCGACGCAGGGGGACGCCAAGAGCACCTCGGCTTCGGGGGACCCGCAGGCCGACGCCGACTTCGAAGCGATGATGCGCTCCCTTGGCATGGAAGACGAGGACTTCGGCGAGACCGACTAAACGCGCCGAAGGCCAATCACAGGGCGAAAGCACTGGTCCGAATCGCGTCAGGAAGCCGACGCGCACACTATTCACACCAGTCACGTGCGCCACGGGGGTAACACCTGGGGGTAATCCGTGAAAGAAATTTCGCCGATGTAATGACACGCCTGTGACTCGTGGTGCAGAGGTTTATTCCAAGGTCTAAAGTTCTACTTAAGAGTTAGACGCCGCCCAGTCGACGAAGAACGGTTGACTAGGCGGCGTGAGTGGAATTTAATAGGTCCTAGGACTTGACTCGCCAGCTGCAATTCTGGCTGAGACAAGGATCGCTAGGCCTAGACCAGTGGAGAATACCGTGAGCAATACCGAAGACAATCAGCTGAAGGAACGGGCAGTGCAAGAGTCCCTCTTCGACCTCGGCCCAGACGAGGAAGTGGGCTACCGCGTCCCGATCGCCTGCCAGGTCGCCGGCATCACCTACCGTCAGCTTGATTACTGGGCACGCACGGACCTGGTCAACCCGTCCATCCGCACCGCACGCGGCTCCGGTTCGCAGCGTCTGTACTCTTTCAAGGACGTCCTCGTCCTCAAGATCGTCAAGCGCCTGCTTGACACTGGTATCTCGCTGCAGAATATCCGCTTGGCTGTCGAGGGCCTGCGTGACCGTGGTGTGAACGACCTCGCTGAACTCACCCTCGTCTCCGACGGCACGACCGTCTACGAGTGCCGCTCCAACGAAGAGGTCATCGACCTTCTCGCCGGCGGCCAGGGCGTCTTCGGCATTGCCGTGCCGGGCATTGTCAAGGAACTTACCGGTACCATCTCCAACTTCCCGTCCGAGCGCGTCGAGCCTGTCGATGCCCCCGTGGCCGAGGTCGTTGGCCTCGACGAGCTCGCCGCTCGCCGCCAGCGCAAGACCTCCTAAGGCAGCGCTTCAGGCGTAACCCCGCCGTCCACCCACGCTCACGGGATAGACGGCGGGGTTTGTGCTGTCTTGTGCGACAGTGTTGTGTAGAGCGTTCTCGTACGCGCATGAGCATGAATCGGGGACGCGCTCCACCTCGACAGAGTGTAGAGGGCAACGGTGTGATCGGCGCGAGCCGCCAGCGCGGGCGTTCGGCAACGCCGATTCATCGACGACCAAGAAAGGCACCGGCCCCGCGTGAGCGGGGCCGGTGAAAGGACGGAGGCTGGGAAGCCAAGTAGTCAACTGCTTAGACGCCGGAGGCGGTGGCGAGAACCTTGGCGGCGTCGTTCGGGGAAGCTGTGGCGTAGGAGGCTGCTGCCTTAGCCAAGGCCTCATCCTTGTCACCGCTGATCTGGACTACGGAGAGCTTCACATTGTCGCTGCGGACGTCGTCGAGTGCCGCTGTGAAGGCAGCGTCGTCCATGTCCTGGGCGGTGCCGGTGGTAACCAGGACGACGCGGGCGCCCTTGCCAGTGGCGTTGGCTTGATCGCGGGCGGTGGCAAGTGCTGCGATGACAGCGCTTCGCGTTTGCGGGACGCCACCGGTTCCGAACTGCGTTGCGGCGGCAGCGACGTCACCAGCGGCACCGAATCCGACATTGTCGCGGTAGCCAACAGTTGCGGTGGGCGAGAGCGGCGAGGAGTAGTTCCACAACGCGACGGACTGGCCAGCGGCGCCGAGCGCCTGTGCGGTGTCGGCGAGCGCGCCCGCGACGGCAGCATAGTTCGGTGCCATCTGGACGGACGTATCGAGGAGGAAGAGCGTGTCGGCCGGCGCTGCAGGTGCGTGTGCTGCGCTGGGCTTCTCGCTCGACGGGGCGGCGCTGGAAGGAGCTGCCGCGGACTCGGAGGCGTCCTTGGACTCCGCGGCAGACGAAGTAGCAGGGGAGTCCTTGTCTGAAGCCTTTGCGGAGTTCTGTGCTTCCTTCTCGCTGGCAGGCGCTTGAGATGCGTTGTCGTCTGCGGACCCTGCGCTGGAGGACACTGCGGCGGGTGCGGCGGAGGTGGCCCCTTCATCGGAGCCGCCGCGCAGCAGCCAACCGATGCCGAAGACGAGGGCGGCGACGATGAGGATGGCGAGCACAATGAGCCACCAGGCCACCGAATACGTACCTTTACCGTTTGAATGACGTGCCATGAGTGAGTGCTGTCCTTCCCGCCTGAAGTATGGCCGCATGTGCGACCCGTTACACAATGGCTAAAGTGTAGCGGCGCGCGCGGCGTCAACGAGTGCGACAAGCCGTTGACGAAGCGGATTCCCCTTCGCCGCGAGTGCACGCTGGCGATGGACGTATTCTGCCTTGCCCTCAGAGGTCTCGATGGGCACGACGCCAAAGCCCCACTCACGGCAATCGTAGGGCGAGGCCTCCATGTCGAGCGTACGTGCCTTCACCGCGAGGTCGAAGGCCTCAAGGAAGAGTTCTCCGGGGACGAGCGGGCCGAGTTTCCAGGCCCACTTGTAGAGGTCCATCGTCGCGTGGACGCAGCCGGCCTGGTCGTGGTCGGGCTGACTCTCGCGCGTCAAGACTGTGAGGTTGAGCGGCCGGGCCGGTTCGGTGAAGAAGCGGAACGCGTCATAATGTGTGCACTTGATGCGATTGGCTTCGACCACGGCATTCGTTCCCTTCGCGCCAAGGCGCAGCGGAAGGTCGTGGCGCGGAGTGTCCGTTTTGTAGACCATCGCCCACTCGTGCAGGCCAAAGCAATCGAAGCTCGTGGGGTTGACCGTCGACTTCGCCATGAGGTCGCGCATATACGTAAAAGACTCGCCGCGGAGTGCCCACACTGCGTCGAGGTCAACGGTGACGGCCTGACCGCGCGGGGTGTCGACGACGTGATAGTCGCGATACTCCGCTTGCGGTATATCCGTCGGCTCGCCGAGCAGCGCCGTGCCGAAGCCCGGGTGCCAGCGCGTGAGGTGGGACGGGCGGACCGGGTAATACTCGAAGAGGAAATCGTAGACCGGGTGATAGCCGCCGGGGTGGCGGAACCGTGCAAGGCGTTCCTCGGCTGCGGCGACGTGCGCCGCATGGCGCGGTTTCCACTCCTCAGGGGTGAGGTATGTAAGTGCGGACAAGCTCGCCATCACTAGCGCCCCTGGCGACCCTGTCGTCCGCCGCGACCTTGACCACCTCGTCCTTGACTGCCCCTGCGGGAGTGGCCGCCGCCTTGGCCATCCTGACCGCCATTGCTGCGACGCGTGGAACGACGGCGCGAGCTAGAGCGTGAGCCGCCTGCGGAATCCTCGCGTGCGCCGCCGTTCGAGGGCTTTCCGCGTCGTGAGCGGGGCCTGCGGCCCTGGCCGGACGACTTCTGTGCGCCTGACTTCTGCGCCGAGGACTGGCCGCCCTGTGCGGCCTGGCCCGGAGGCGGCAACGGAGCGCCGGTAGGCGTGCGCGCGCCCGTGATACGGACGAGCTCGGGGTCGAGGGCAGGTGAGGGGGCATCGGCAAGCTCGAGCTTGCGGGCCTTGACGCCGGCCTTCTTCAGCAGTGCGGCGACCTCGTCGCGCTGTTGGTCCATGACGAGAGTGAGCACGGTGCCGGAGTGGCCACCCCGGGCCGTACGTCCCGCACGGTGGAGGTAAGCCTTGTGCTCTGCGGGCGGATCGACGTGGACGACGAGCGAGACATCGTCGATGTCGATGCCGCGGGCAGCGATATCGGTGGCGACGAGGACCGGCACGGAGCCGTCGGCAAAGCCCTCGATGGCGCGGGTGCGTGCACCCTGGCCCTTGTCACCGTGCAGCGGCATCGCGTTGATGCCGGCGCGACGCAGCTTCTTCGCCTGGCGATCGACGCCGTGCTTGGTGCGCATAAACATGATGGTCTTGCCCTCGCGCGCGCCGAGGGTGAGCACGACGTCGTTGCGGGTGTCGCGGTCGCCGACGAAGGCGACGAAGTGCTCCATGGTGCCCACGGCGGCCTCGACCGGCGCGGTGGAGTGCGTCACCGGGTTATGCATGTACTGCTTGACCAGCTTGTTGACGTCGCCGTCAAGCGTGGCGGAGAAGAGCAAGCGCTGGCCAGTGTTCGACGTGAGGTCGAGGAGCTTGCGCACTTGAGGCAGGAAGCCCATGTCAGCCATGTGGTCGGCCTCGTCGAGGGCTGTGATCTGCACGTCGGCGAGGGAGAGCTTCTTCTGGTTGATGAGGTCCTGTGCGCGGCCTGGGGTGGCGACGAGGATGTCGACGGGGCGGGCGAGTGCGCGGATGTGGCTGTTGATGTTGACGCCGCCGACGACGGCGAGGGTACGTAGGCCCAGCGCATTGGCGGGCTCGTCGAGGCGTTCCTGGATTTGGATGGCCAGCTCGCGGGTGGGCGCGAGGATGAGGCCGCGCGGGTTCTGTGGCTTGGACGCGCCGGAGTTCGCCAGGCGGGTGATGATGGGCAGACCAAAAGTAAAGGTCTTGCCGGAGCCCGTGGGGCCGCGACCGAGGACGTCCTTGCCCGCGAGCGCGTCCGGAATGGCGGCTTCTTGGATGGGGAAGGGGGACTCGATCCCTTGGCGGGAGAGAATGTGAACGATGTTGCGAGGCAGGCCGAGATCGGCGAAAGTAGTCATTGTTTATCCAGTCTATAGCCGGGATGGATGAAAACACGGATCGCCGGTGAAATGGGTGTTTTATTCGCTTTTGTGACCGTGACGTGAGAAATCCCATAGGCGTGAGGGACTGCTTGGTTAGAAGATATCCACAAGAGGTTATAACCTAAAGGGGTACGGCGCGAAAGCCCAGAGGACAAGGGCGCGACTATATGGCATGCATGGGCGAGTATTCGCCAAAGTGGGCCTATGAGGTGGTCCCGCGGGGGCTGGCGCGCATCACCCCGTGGGAGTTCCTGCGGCCGCCGGGGCATGTGTGGCACCGTGCGGTGAGAGCACTAAAGGAGTGAGACGAATGTCTCAAGAAAACACGTCAGGCGGCGCCGCTGCCGTGCACGAAAAGCGAGCGGACAGCGCAGCAGCCCCTGTGAAGAAGCGTGCGTTCGATATTAACGCGGCCTGGTTCTTCGTCGCTGTCGCGGCGTTGGTCACCGTGCTTGTGCTTCCCATCGAGTCCTTGAACCAGCCGGGTCAAGTGGCCTTGGCGATGCTTGCGTTCGCTGTCATCATGTGGGTGACGGAAGCCGTGTCGTATCCGGTGAGTGCCCTCCTTATCGTGGGCCTTATTTCGGTGATCCTGGGACTCACGCCCGATCCTGAAAATCCCGGTGAGATCATCGGTACCTCGAAGGCGCTCGGCGTGGCCATGGACGGCTTTTCGTCCTCGGCGGTCGCGCTCGTCGCGGCGGCGCTTATCCTTGCCGGTGCCATGCAGGTCACGGGCTTGCACAAGCGCATTGCGCTCGTCGTGCTCAAAGTAGCGGGGGAGAAGACGTCGCATATCGTGGCCGGCGCCATCGTCATCGCCATTATCCTGGCTTTCTTCGTACCGTCCGCAACTGCGCGTGCTGGTGCAGTGGTCCCGATTCTGCTGGGCATGGTCGCGGCCTTCGGCTTGTCGAATAATTCGAAGCTTGGTGCGCTCCTGGTCATCACTGCGGCGCAGGCCGTGTCCATCTGGAACGTGGGCATTAAGACCGCAGCTGCGCAGAATCTCGTAGCGGTTGGCTTCATTGAAAAGCAGATGGACCAGTCCGTGAGCTGGGGCCAGTGGTTCCTCTGGGCCGCACCGTGGTCAGTGCTCATGTCCGTTGCGTTGTACTTCATCATGCGCGCAGTTATCAAGCCCGAGACCGACCGGATTGAGGGTGGCAAAGAACTCGTCGCCAAGCAGCTTCGTGACTTGGGTCCCATGTCCGGTGCTGAGAAACGACTCGTGGTCATCTCCGTTCTGCTGCTGTGCTTCTGGGCGACGGAGGATCTTCTCCACCCGATCAGCTCCGCTGTCGTCACAGCCGTGGCTGTGGCCATCATGCTGCTTCCGGGCGTGGGCGTATTTACCTGGAAGGAAGCTCAGGCCAAGGTGAGCTGGGGTACGCTCATCGTCTTCGCCATCGGTATCTCGCTCGGCTCCTTTCTTTTGGACACGGGTGCTGCGACCTGGCTGTCGGAGAAGACTTTCGGTCTCATGGGCCTTGACTCCCTGCCCATCCTCGCAACGATTGCGCTCGTGGCACTGTTCAATATCTTCATCCACCTAGGCTTCGCGTCCGCGACCTCGTTGGCTTCGGCCCTTATCCCGGTCTTCATTGCGCTCGCCTCGACGCTGTCTCTGCCCAACGACGGCATTGGCTTCGTCGTCATCCAGCAGTTCGTTATCTGCTTCGGCTTCCTGCTGCCGGTTTCCGCACCGCAGAACATGCTGGCCTACGGTACCGGCGCGTTTTCCACCAAGCAGTTCCTCAAGACGGGTGTTCCGCTCACCATCGTGGGCTACCTGCTTGTGCTTCTCTTCTCCGCGACGTACTGGAAGTGGATGGGCTTGGTTTAAGCCACTTTCTAGCAGTGGATCGCGGACACAGGAAACGCCCCAGCCGCCTCATTGAAAGAGGTGGTCGGGGCGTTGGCCTGTGCGCTGGTTGCGCCTAGGCGGTTAGTAGGCTTAGGCGTCGGTCTGCGTCAGGGAGCGGTCCGTGGACCACTCGATGTGGAACGTGCCTTCACGGTCCGTGCGCTTGAAGGTGTGGGCACCGAAGAAGTCGCGCTGGCCCTGGATGAGGGCGGCGGGCAGGCGCTCGGCGCGCAGGGAATCGTAGTAGGACAGCGACGAGGCGAACACCGGCACCGGCAGGCCCATGTGCGTGGCAGCAGCGACTACGCGGCGCCAGGGCTGAATGAGGTCCTCCAGCTCGCCCTTGAAGTACGGGTCGAGAATGAGTGCCGGAAGCTCCGGGTTGGTGTCGTAGGCCTCGCGGATGCGGTTCAAGAACTTCGCGCGGATGATGCAGCCGCCACGCCAGATGGTGGCGAGATCGCGCGGGTCGACGTCCCAGCCGTACTGGTCTGAGCCAGCCTTGATTTCGTCGAAGCCCTGGGAGTAGGCGATGAGCTTGGAAGCATAGAGAGCGCGGCGTACGTCCTCAACGAACTCGTCCGGGTCGACTCCGCCGTCGTCGATGATGCCCGCGGGCAGGCCGCCTTCCTGAGCGGCGGCGCGCTGCGCGGTGGCGGAGGAGAGGCCACGGGCGAAGACGGCCTCGGCGATGGCGGTAACCGGGGTGCCCAGCTCCAGGCCGTTGATGGCGGTCCAACGGCCCGTGCCCTTCTGGCCCGCGGCGTCGAGGATGACGTCGACGAGCGGGGCGCCGGTGGCCGGATCCTTCTGTGCGAGAACCTCAGCGGTGATTTCGATGAGGTAGGAGTCGAGGTCACCCTGGTTCCACTCGCGGAAGATGTCCGCGATGGCGGCGGGCTCAAGGTTCAAACCGTAGCGCAGGAGCTGGTAGGCCTCGCCGATAACCTGCATGTCTGCGTACTCGATGCCGTTGTGGACCATCTTCACGAAGTGGCCGGCACCGTCGGGTCCGATGTGGGTCACGCACGGGGTGCCATCCACGTTCGCGGCGATGGACTCGAGGATGGGGCCGAGGGTCTCCCAGGACTCCTTCGGGCCGCCCGGCATGATGGACGGGCCGTTGAGCGCGCCCTCCTCGCCGCCGGAGATGCCGGCGCCGACGAAGTGGCGGCCCTTGGCGGCGACTTCCTTCTCACGACGGATGGTGTCCGTGTAGAGCGAGTTGCCGCCGTCGATGATGATGTCGCCGTCGTCCATGGCCTCGACCAGCTGGGAGATCATGGAGTCGGTGGGAGCGCCAGCCTTGACCATGATGATGGCCTTGCGCGGACGCTCGAGGGACGCAACGAAGTCTTCGATGGTTTCCGACGGGATGAACGAACCCTCGTCACCGTGGTCCGCGATGAGTGCGCGGGTCTTTTCTGGGCTGCGGTTGTACACGGCAACAGTGTTGCCGTTGCGAGCAAAGTTGCGTGCCAGGTTGGAGCCCATCACGGCCAGGCCCACAACGCCGATCGATGCGAGATTCTTCGTTTCAGTCATGGGGTCTATCCTACGTCACCGAGCGGCGCCGATGCCCGTCTGCGTGGGATTGTGTGGTGAATATCTGTGGTGACTGCGTGCATGCCGCCGTGGGCGCGTGCGCGGGCGGGGAGCCCGTTGCCAGCCACAGTGGGCACGGTGGGGCAGGTTGGGCGCTAAGCTTGACGACTATGACACGCCAGTCCCACACGAACCAGGACTCCTCGGCCGACGCGCGCCAGGACTTGCTCAACCGACTCATTGCTACAGCCGCGCAGCGCCCGCTCAATCAGGGGGAACTCGGGGAGCTCAACGATTCGAATGCCGGTTTTGATGCTCAGGTCGGCATTCGTTATACGCACCTCTCCCGCGGCGAGGTGCGCGGCGTCATTCACGCGGGGCCGCAGCACCATCAGCCTTGGGGGCTCGTCAACGGCGGCGTGTACGCCTCTTTTGCAGAGTCGCTCGGGTCCATCGCAGGCGTCATCGTGGCCGGCTGCCCCGTGGTGGGTGTGAACAACTCGACCGACTTCATCCGCTCGGTTAAACAGGGGCCCATCGAGGGCGTGGCGCGCCCGCTGCAGACAGGCCGCCGCACCCAGCTGTGGGAAGTCGAGATGTCGCACGGCGGAGAGCTCGTGGCGAAGTCGACGCTGCGCACCATCGTTGTGGGCGCGTAGGCGCTGGGGAGTCGGGCGGCTTAGAGCCACTTATTCTTGCGGAACCAGAACCACAGCACGGCGACGACGAGCACCATGAGGAATACGGCGAAGGGGTAGCCCCACGCCCAGTGGAGCTCCGGCATTTTATCGAAGTTCATGCCGTAGACGCCAGCGATCATGGTGGGTGCGGCCCACATGCCAACGATGGCGGAGATGGTGCGCATATCGGCGTTTTGCTGCATGGAGACCTTGGCAACGGAGGCATCGATAAGCGAGGTAAGGCGCTCGTCGAAGTGTGCGACCTCGTCCTTGACCACGAGCTCGTGGTCGTTGACGTCGCGCAGGTAGGAGCGCAGCTGCTTGGAGATGAGGTCCTTGTGGTTGCTGATCATGGCGCTCAGTGCGTCGGAGAGCGGCGCGATGGCGTGCTTCATCTCGAGGACCTCGCGCTTGAACATGTAGATACGGTCGATCTCAAAGTTGGAGCTGGGCGTAAAGACCATCTCTTCGAGTTCGTCGACCTCGATGGCCAGCAGCTTGCCAATCTCGCCATAGCGGTCCACGAGCATATCGAGCACCTTCCACGCCATGGCGACGGGACCCAGCTCCACGAGGTCCTGGTCGTCGCCGATGGTGTAGGCAAGGTTGGGCAACTTCGCACGGTGGCGGACGGTGATGATGAAGTTATGGCCGATAATCATCTGCACCTCACCGGTGGAGATGATTTGGCGCTTATCGATAACCTCGTCGTGGTCGCGGTAGTTGACGGAGCGGGCGACGACGAAGAGCTGATCATCGTAGCGCTCCAGCTTGGGGCGCTGGTGTGCCTGGACGGCGTCTTCTACGATGAGTTCGTGGATGCGGAATTCCTCGGCGACGGAGGTCATCTGGTGCTCGTCCGGCTCGTGGAGACCGACCCAAATAAAGCCGCGGCCGTACTCGTCCACGGTGTCCTGCGCAGTGGCAGGCGTGAATTCGCCGGGGAGGGCCTCGCCGTCGACGAAGACCCGGCAGTGTTCAATGGCGCGCTCGACGGGGACGCGAATGCGGGCGGGCGCAGGTGCAGGGTCCTTCGGCTTACGCGACCTGAACGGAGATGGTACTCCTGCCATAATCTGCCTCCCTTGCGCAGTAAGGTGTTGCCGTCCGCCGCGGGGCGTGGACGGTGCGGGCTACACGCCGTGGTCAATCTGGCACGGACGCACCGCAGTGCGGGCTTAATAGTAGCGCGTTTTGCGTCCTATACTGAACAGCATGCCTACCTGGAAAGAAGTCACCGCCGCTAACCCTGCACATTCCCATAATTTTGCACGCAAGTGGAAGATGCTTGAGGCGCAGGGCCAAGACATCCACGGCGAGTCACGCCTCATCGACGCGATGGCGGAGCGCGGTTCGCGCGTCCTCGACGCTGGCTGCGGCACCGGCCGCCTTGGCGGGCGTCTGGCGGCGCTCGGCCACGACGTGGTGGGTGTCGACGTCGACCCCATCCTCATTGAACACGCTGTGCATGACTTCCCAGAGGGGGATTGGCGTGTGGGTGACCTCTCTGAGGATGCGATCGAAGAGCGTGACTTCGACATCGCGGTGGCTGCGGGCAATGTGGTGGGCTTCTTCGCGCCGGACGGCCGCGAGGCCGCGTACCGCAATATCTTCAACGCGCTCAAGCCAGGCGGTCGCTTCGTCGTCGCATTGGGTGCGGGACGCGGTTGGGAATTCGATGACATGATGGCACTGGCGGAGGCCGTGGGCTTTGTTACCGACTACACGTTCTCGTCCTGGGACCTCAAGCCCTTCGGACCCAATTCGACGTTTCTCGTGGTCGTCTTCCGTCGCCCCAACGTGAGCAGCTTGCTGGCATAGAACTGCGAGGTGCCCACGACGTCTAGCCCCATCGGCTTTGTCGATGGGGTTTTCGCGTGTGTTTCGTTAGCAGATAACCGGGTCGCCGTAGGCGGGCTGGTACCAGATGCGGCCTTGATCGTCTTTCCAGTAGCTATCGCCGTCGGCCTTTTTGCCGTTGTGATATCTGCACAGTGGCATGAGGTTATCGAGGACGGAGAGCCCGCCTTTGTTGACGGCTATGATGTGGTCGTTGTCGCAGCGGTCCCGCGGCACGTGACAGTTCGGGTTCAAACACTCGAGGTAGACTGCGGTATTCATGTCGATGGCCTTCTTCGTGAACTCTCGGCCGTAGTAGTTGTCGATCGGTTCGCCGCGCC
>NZ_JBCJKS010000022.1:0-42877 GCF_039822565.1 Corynebacterium sp. SA-MJD20WY100
AAAAGCACGCAACACACAATGCTAGGGGAACATGTTTTCCTGTGGACAACCTGCGCCGGTTGCCCAATAGAGTGGGCGAAATCGGCCCGGTTATCCACAGAAACTAACGCTTCTCACGAGCATCTCAGTTTCACCGGCGCGTTCACGCCGGTCAGCGGCGTGCGCTCGCGGCCACGCAGCGCACGCCCAAAGGCGTGAGCGTCACGCGCCACTTGGGCTCGTCGGCGTAGAGCCCAATCCGATTGACATGCACGAGCCCGGCGGAATCAAGCTCGCGGAGGGAAGGGGCGGCATCGGAAAGCGGGGTGCCGGTGACGCGGCTCAAGGCCGTGGCGGAAATCTCCCCGCCGTCCACCGCGCCGATTCCTTGCAGCCCGGCGAGGAGCACGTGCTGGCGGTCGACGAGCTCGAGGAGCTCGGGAGTCACGCCCTCCAAGCTGTGCGACAGCCGCCGAACCCGGCGCGCCCCAATGCGCTGGAGCCAGCGGACTTGGAGGTGTGCGCCCCACGCGAGGCCGAGTGTGGCGTAGAGGCCGGCGCCGGCGGAGACGAGGAGAAGGGGTGGTTCGAGCTCGAGGTGGGGCAGGGTGGGCTCGATGAGTCCGTAGAGCGGGCCGATGGGGATAAGTGGCGCGATCCAGGAGTACTTGTACCAGAACGAGTAATCGTCATCGCGAAATTCCACGAACTGCGGTGCGACCATGGGGTAGCGGCGAAAAATCCACACGGCACCGGCGACGGCGAGGACGAGCCCAAGGACGAGCAGGGGAATGGAATGCAGCGAGAGCGCGCCGAAGGCCACGCCAGCAGGGAGGGTGGGCACGAGCCATGTCGCGAAAGAAGGCAGATTGCGGCTGCGGTAATAGTCGACCTCGCGGGGCTGGAACCGCTCTATTTCCTCGCTCATGGTGAAAGAGGTTATCACCTAGCCGTAGCGAACCCGTGCTAGTCCGCAGCGGACCCGGGCCATCCCGGGTACTCGGGCGGCACACCGTCGAAGGCGGGGCAAAGCGCCTGAAAGGAGCACCAGCCGCACAGCTTGGAGGTCTTGGGCCGGAAGTCGCCGGACTTGCCATCGCCTTCGATCTTGGCCCACAACTCGCCCAGGTCGCGCTCGAAGTACTCGAGCTCCTCGCGATGGGGAGCCAGGAACATCGAGTCGAGCACCTTGAGATACATCAGGCGCAGCTGGGAGGGAATGGTGTCAAAAAGACGCCAGTAGACCAGCGCGTAGAAGCGCATCTGGAACTGCGCGTCGTGGGACCACTGGGGCTTGGGCTTTTTGCCCGTTTTGTAGTCGACGACGCGGACCTCGCCCGTGGGCGCGACGTCCACGCGGTCGATGAATCCGCGCACAGGCACGCCGTTGGGCAGGACTGTGTCGACATACATCTCGCATTCGTAGGCGTCGAAGCCCTGTGGGTTCTCCATCTGGAAGTAGCCGCGCAGGAGCGTCCATGCCTCGTTGAGGAAGCGGGAGGTCTCACCCTCGGGTACGACCTCGGCCACCGCAGGGTCTTCGCACATCTTCTCCCACTCCGGCTTAATCCGTGCGACGGCCGCTTCAAACGTGCGCTCGTCACGCGGGGCGTGGTGAGTGTGCTCGAGCACCGCGTGGACGAGCGTGCCTTTGACCTGTGCCTCGGTTTTGGGCTCCGGCAGGCGGTCGATGGCGCGGAAGCGGTAGAGCAGCGGGCACTGCTTGTAGTCGCTCGCGCGCGAGGGGGACAGAGCCAGGGGGCGGGGTGTCGAAGAAGTCATGGTTGATCTCTACTCTAATGCGCTGCCAAACGTGGCAAGCTAGAGGGCATGAGTTACGCAGACGATTTTATTGATTTCATTGCCGCCTCGCCGTCGAGCTACCACGCCGCCCACGAGGTCGCGCGCCAGCTCGCCGAGGCAGGCTTTACCCAACAGGACGAGGCCGCCGAGTGGTCCGCCGCACCCGGCGGGCACTTCCTCATCCGGGGCGGCGCCGTGATGGCGTGGTTCGTCCCGTCCCATGCCTCCAAAGACAGCGCCTTCAAAATCGTCGGATCCCACACCGACTCGCCGGGCCTGGCGCTCAAGCCCACCCCGGACTTCCAGAACGCCGGTTGGTCCCAGGTCGCCGTGGAGGTCTACGGTGGCGCGCTGCTGCACACGTGGTTCGACCGCGAGCTCACCGCCGCAGGCCAAGTTGTCTCCAAGGACGGGACGCAGCACCTCGTCACCACCGGCCCGGTCCTGCGCCTGCCCTCGCTGGCCATCCACCTCTACCGCAAGGACGAGTTCAAGCCGGACCGCCAGGCCCATATGCAGCCGGTGCTCACCACGGGCGAGGCCTCCATCCTCGACGTCGTCGCCGCCCAGGCGGGCATCCAGCGCGAGGATATCGCTGCGTTCAACCTCATTACTGCCGATGCCGCCCGCGGCGCCGTATTCGGTCCCCGCAACGAGTTCATCGCTGCAGGCCGCATGGATAACTTGAGCTCGGTCTACGCCTCGCTCGTCGCGCTGCGAAACGCCGCCAAGTCCTATGACGGCACCGACGTGCTCGTCATGGCCGCCTTCGACCACGAGGAGGTCGGCTCGTCGTCGCGCTTCGGTGCGGCGGGCCCCATCCTCGCCGACGTCCTCGACCGCACGGGCCGCGCTTTAGGGGCAGATGAGGAGGCGCGCCACCAGATGTACGCGCGTTCCTCGTGTGTGTCTGCCGATGCCGCTCACTCCGTCCACCCCAACTACGCGGGCAAGCACGACCCAGGCCACCATCCCATCATCGGCGGCGGCCCCGTGACCAAGGTCAACGGCAACCAGCGCTATGCTTCCGATGCCACCACGGTCGCCCTGTGGGAGTCCGCCTGCGCCCGGGCCGGAGTTCCGGTCCAGCGGTTTGTGGGCAATAACGATGTGCCGTGCGGCTCGACCATCGGCCCGATCACGGCGACACGCCTGGGCATCGACACCGTGGATGTGGGCGTGCCCATGCTGTCCATGCACTCGGCGCGCGAGATGGTCGGCGTCGACGACCAAGTGTGGCTCTCCCAGGGCCTTGAGGCATACTGGGTAGGTTAGTTTCACCCATCTCGAGGAGAGATCCGCCCATGCCTTATTCCGGCCCGTTCCACTACGGCGACCGCGTCCAGCTCACGGACGCCAAGCGCCGCCACTACACCCAGGTCCTGGAAGAGGGCGGGGAGTTCCACTCGCACAAGGGCCTTATCAAGCACTCCGACATCGTCGGATTGGACGAAGGCTCCGTGGTCCGCTCCACGCTGGGCTCAGACTTCCTGCTCTTTCGCCACCTCCTCGTCGACCACGTGCTGTCCATGCCGCGCGGCGCGGCCGTCATCTACCCGAAGGACGCGGCGCAGATCCTCGTCGAGGGCGACATCTTTATGGGTGCCCGCGTCTTCGAGGCTGGCGCCGGCTCCGGCGCGCTGTCGATGTCGCTGCTGCGTGCCGTCGGTCCTGAGGGCCACGTCTACTCCTACGAGATTCGCGAAGACCACCTCGAGTTCGCCGTAAACAACGTGCAGGAATACTTCGGCGAGCAGCCCGAATGGTGGACCCCGCGCTTGGGCGACCTCGGCGACGTGAAGGTCGAAGACTTGGGCGGCCCTGTCGACCGCGTCATCCTCGACATGGTCGAGCCGTGGCACTACCTGGACACCGTACGCGACATCCTCATCCCGGGCGGTGTGTTCATGACCTACGTGGCGACGGTGCCGCAGCTCATGAACGTCATGGAAGGCATCCGCGAGCTCAAGTGCTTCACCGAGCCGAAGGCTTGGGAGTCCCTCGTGCGCGAGTGGAAGGTCGAGGGCCTGGCCACCCGCCCGGAGCATCGCATGAACGCACACACCGCGTTCCTCGTGTGGACCCGCCGCCTGGCCGACGGCGTCACGCCGCCGCGCCCGCAGCGCCGCGCCCGAAAGTAGTCCTGCCCGCCGGACGACGTAGAACCCGTAGAACCGCCGCCTGGTCTGCGGGTTTTCGCGATCCTGGGCCGCCGGTCCGCCACGATAGGGGTGCCTTACCAGTGTGACGCAGTCGCGCGCTAGGGTGGAGACATGAATGACGCCACTTCCTCGCATCAGAGTAGACACGTCAGAGAGGCACGCACGGCGACCAACCTGCGCGAGTCCGCCGAGCTCAAGCGCCACATCGAGCAGTTATCCACCCGCAACACCAAACTTGCGGGCCTGCTCCACGAGGCCCGCACGAAACTGGGCGAGCTCGCCGCGGACTTGAATGCGCTGGCCGAGCCCGCCTCCACATACGGCACGTTCCTGCGTTATTCCGGCGCACCGCGCGGCGAGGACGGCCGCCAGGACGCCGAGGTCTACACCAACGGCCGGCGGATGCGTCTCAAGGTCGCGCCCCAGGTCGAGCCGGGCAGCCTCCAGCCGGGGGAGTCCGTGCGCCTGGGCGACGGCTTTATCGTCGTGGAAGCCTGCGGCATCGAGCCGACGGGCACGCTCGTGAGCCTCGTCGAGGTCCTCGACACCGAGCACGCCGTCATCGCCACCCCCTCGGGCGACGAGCACGTCGTGCTGCTTGCCCAGCCACTGCGCGGCACCGCCCGCGCCGGGGACAACGTCCTCGTGGATCTCAAGGCTGGCGTCGCGTTCCAGGCCATCGAGAAAACCGAGGTCTCCCAGCTCTCGCTGGAGGAAGTCCCGGACGTCCACTTCGAGGACATCGGCGGCCTCGACGCCCAGATTTCCCAGATCCGCGACGCCGTCGAGCTGCCTTTCCTCCACCCGGACCTCTACCGCGAGTTCGACCTTCACCCGCCCAAGGGCGTGCTGCTGTACGGCCCGCCGGGCTGCGGTAAAACGCTCATCGCCAAAGCTGTCGCGAATTCGCTCTCCTCCGCGATTTCGCCCTCGCCGGAGAAGAGCGCTCCCAGCTACTTCATCAACGTCAAGGGCCCCGAGCTGCTCAACAAGTATGTGGGCGAGACCGAACGCCGCATTCGCCTCATCTTCGAGCGCGCCCGCGAGCTCGCCCATGGGGGAGACCGCCCCGTCATCGTCTTCTTCGACGAGATGGAGTCCATCTTCCGTACCCGCGGCACGGGCGTGTCCTCAGACATGGAGACTACCGTCGTCCCGCAGCTACTCACGGAGCTCGACGGCGTGGAAGATCTGCGCAACGTCATCGTCATCGGCGCGACCAACCGCGAAGAGCTCATTGATCCGGCGATCATGCGCCCGGGCCGCCTCGACATCAAGATTCGCGTCAACCGCCCGACGCAGCAGGGCGCCCGCGAAATCTTCGCGCGCCACTTCCCGGACACCGTGCCGCATGCCCAGCCCGTGGACGAACTCATCAACGCCGCGGTGGGAGAGCTCTACGCCGACCGTCCCTTCGTCGCCCTGCACTTCGTGGGCGTCGACGAGCCGCGCGTGCTGCACTACCGCGACTTCGTCTCCGGCGCGATGATCGCCAATATCATGTCGCGCGCGAAGAAGCTCGCCATCAAGGAGGCCCTCGGCGCTGGCACGCCCGCCGCCATTTCCAGCGCGCACCTGCACCAGGCCATCGCCGCCGAACAGGCCGAAAGCGAGCACCTGCCCACTTCCACAAACCCAGACGAGTGGGCGCGCATCGCGGGCAACGGCTCGCGCAGCGGCCGGCCCATTGAACGCGTCGAACTACTCGGATTCAGGAGCCCGACATGGCACAGCAACTAGAAAGCACGCGCGTCCCGCGCTTTATGGGCACTGAGACCGAATACGGCATCTCGTGTCCCACGAACCCGGCACTGTCACCCATCGTCACCTCAACGCACGCCGTCGTCGCCTACGGCGCGCTGCACACCACCGCGCGCTCGCGCTGGGATTTTGCCGAGGAACACCCGCTGCGCGACCAGCGTGGCTTTGATCTCAAGCGCTACCAGACCGTGCCTGTGGTCGATCCCAACGCCATCGGCGTCGCCAACGTCGTGCCCAGCAATGGCGCACGTTTTTACGTCGACCACGCCCACCCGGAGTATTCCTCGCCGGAATGCCTCGGCGCGTGGGACGCGATGGTCTACGACGCGGCTGGAGACGTGCTTGCCCGGCGCGCGCTAGCTGGCGTGGCCGAACTCTACGAGGACAACAAATCCATCCTCCAGGGCCACGAGCCCTGCCCGCCGCTGCGCTTTTACAAAAACAACGTCGACGGCAAGGGCGCCTCTTATGGCGCGCACGAGAACTACCTCTATAACAGGGACACGGACTTTGACCGGCTCGCGCACGCCCTCATCCCGTTCTTCGTCGCACGCCAGGTGCTCACCGGCGCCGGCCGCGTGGGCCTAGGCCACGATGGCGACAGGCCGGGTTTCCAGATTTCTCAGCGCGCAGACTACATCGAGCAGGAGATTTCGCTGGAGACCACGCTCAACCGCGGCATCATCAACACCCGCGACGAGCCCCACGCCGAGGCCGGCCGCTTCGGCCGCCTCCACGTCATCATTGGCGACGCGAACTGCTCGCAGACCTCGGCGCTGCTCAAGCTCGGCACGACCTCGCTCGTCCTCGACGCCATCGAGGAGGGCGTAGACTTTTCCGACCTTCAGCTTGCCGATGCCGTCTCCGAGGTCGCCGCAGTCTCCCACGACGTCTCCTTGACGCACCGTCTCGTGCTGGGGGATGGCCGCGAACTCACGGCGCTGGAGCTGCTGGGGGAGTACCGCACGCGCGTCACCCCGCGCACCGAGGCAGACGAGAAGGTCATCACCGCTTGGGACGAGGCGGCGGGCCTACTCGCCGAGGACCCGCTCAAAGCTGCGCACTTGCTCGACTGGGTCGCCAAGTGGCGACTCATCAAGGCCTTCCTCGACCGCGGCGTGGATCCGGACAACCCGAAGCTCGCGGCCATCGACATCCAGTACGCGGATATCGACCCGGCGAAGTCGCTCTACCACGCGCTCGTGCGCAAAGGCCAGATGCGCACGCTCGTCACCGACGCCGAACTCGAGCGCGCCTCGGTGACCCCGCCGCGCGAGACTCGCGCCTACTTCCGGGGCCGCGTCACCGAGAAATTCGGTGACGCCGTCGTCGCGGCCAGCTGGCAAAACGTCACGCTGCGCGCAAAAGACAGCTATGTCCTGTTCCACCTCGACGAGGTCGACGCCGCGACGGGACCTGACATCATCGCGGCCCTCGAGGCCACGCCCGCCGGCGACGTCCACGCCCTTCTGGGGGCGCTCGCCAAGGCTGGCCTCAACCCCGAGTATCGTCATCTATAACCCAACCTCAAGGAGAAATCATGGCTGACAAGCAATCCCAGATCTCTGGCGGCGGTGCCGGCGAGGACGACGCCCTGGAGGGGGCATCGGCAAGCCAGGCGCAGATTAATACGGCAGGCACGGACGACTTGCTCGACGAGATTGACGGCCTGCTCGAGTCCAACGCCGAGGAATTCGTGCGCTCCTACGTGCAAAAGGGTGGCCAGTAAGCCTCATGAGCGTGCATTACCGCCGGATTATGGGCGTGGAGACGGAGTACGGCATCACGGCGCGCACACCTGCGGGAAGCCGCCAACTTCACCCAGACGAGATCGCGCGCGAGCTCTTTCGCCCGGTCATCGACGAGTATTCTTCGTCCAACGTCTTCGTGCCCAACGCCTCGCGTCTCTACCTCGACGTGGGCTCGCACCCTGAGGTCGCCACGGCCGAGTGCGACTCGCTGAGCCAGCTGCTCGCCTACGAGCGCGCCGGGGACGTCATGGTCGACCGCCTCGCGCGCCAGGCCGAGGACGCCACCGGCGCGCAGGTCTACCTGTTTAAAAACAACGTGGACTCCGCGGGCAATTCCTACGGCTGCCACGAGAACTACCTCGTGGGCCGCGACCTCGTCCTGCGCGACTTGGGCCGTGCGCTCCTGCCGTTTATGATTACCCGCCAGCTCATCTGCGGCGCCGGCCTTATCCAGCCGGCCAAGGGCGACCAGCCTGCGCAGTTCCTGCTCTCGCAGCGCGCGGACCAGGTCTGGGAGGGCGTGTCGTCTGCGACGACGCGCTCGCGGCCGATCATCAATACGCGCGACGAGCCCCACGGCGACTCCGCACGCTTCCGCCGCATGCACGTCATCGTGGGCGATTCCACCATGGCCGAGCCCACGTTCGCGCTGAAAATCGGCACGGCGCTGCTCATGCTCGAGATGATCGAGGCCGGCTTCGAGCTGCCTAACCTGGAAATCGTCGAGCCCATCGCCCGCATCCGTGACATTGCGCGCGACACCACGGGCCGCACGGTCCTGGAGCTCGCGTCCGGCGGCACCATCACCGCGCTCGAGGTCCAGCAGGCGCTTCACGCCCGCGCCGTCGAGTGGCTCGCGCAGCGCCCAGACGAGGGCACTCCACGCACCGAGCTCGAGCGCGTGGTTAAGCTGTGGGGCCGCGTCCTCGACGCGCTGGAATCCGGCGACCTGTCCGACGTCGCACAGGACGTCGACTGGATTATCAAACTCCAGCTCCTCGAGCGCTACCGCGATCGCCTGGGCGGGGACTGGGGCCATCCCAAGCTCGCGCAGGTCGACCTCACGTACCACGACATCCGCCCGGGCCGCGGGCTGTACTCCGTCCTGGAATCCCGCGGGCTCATTCACCGCTGGACCACCGATGCCGCCATCACCCGCGCCGTCGACACCGCCCCGCCCACCACGCGCGCGTGGATGCGCGGGCAGTTCCTCGCCAAGGCGAAGGAGACTGGCGCGAACTACACCGTGGACTGGACGCGCATGAAGGTCAACCGGCCCGAAGCGCGGGTGGAGGAATTTAGCGATCCCTTCATTTCGGCGGACGCGCGCCTCGACGCGCTGCTAGAGTACATGGACGTACACGCCCGTCATCTTGCCGAATAACGGATAAACGACGCTCACCACCACTTTTCTTGGAAGGCACTTCATGTCGCGGTACGACGACGCAGTAGAACGCATGACCCGGCTGACCTTCGTGCTTCTTGGCGCGGCTGAGCATAGCCGCAACCCGGAGCGCTCCGCCGCGTGGATTATCGAACACGTCGAAGGCTATAGCGAGTCCAAAGAACCCAGCACCATGCTCAAGCGTGATGCCAAGGACCTTCACCGCGTGGGCGTGCCTATCCATCGCCGTTCCGGCGGCGGCGACGAAAACACGCTTTACCGCATCGACCGGGACAGCTACCGCCTGCCGGAAATTTCGTTTACGGCGGAGGAGGCCCTCGCGCTCTCGCTCATCCGCGGCTTCAACCAGTTTGGCGAGTTGTCCCGCTACTCCGATACCGGCTGGGCCAAGATGGCCGCCGCCGGCGTGACCTCAGCTCCCGGCGCCGAGGAGCACCCGCTCCAGCACGTCCTCGCCACCAACGACCTCAACCGTCTGCGCGCCGAGGACTTCTACATGCTCGTCAACGCCGTCGAGCGTTCCTACCGCATCAGTTTCCACTACCGCGCCACGCCCACCACGCCGCTCACCAAGCGCCGGATGGATCTGTGGGGCATGGTGACCCAGGGCGGCCGCGTCTACCTCGTCGGCTTCGACATCGACCGTCAGGCCCCGCGTGCGTTCCGCATCACCCGCCTGCGCGAGGTCGCCCTCCAGCGCAAAAGCCCAGAATTTACCCAGCCCACAGCGCCGCTCGATGATATTGTTGCAGACATCTTGCAGCCACACGACCTCATCGACGCCGTCCTCGAGATCCCCGAAGGCACCGCCCAGGAGCTCGCCGTGCGCGGCACCCGCCGCCCCGACGGCCGCTACGCGCTCACGGGTGTCTCGCTCGACTGGCTGACCCGCACCGCCGTCGGTTTTGCGCCCGAGGTCGACATCCTCGAGCCTGCCGTCGCGCGCGAGCGCGTGCGCGAACTGCTCCAGGCCGCCCCATTCACTACCGAGGAGGACTAACCGCAGTGGCCACGAATCTCGATAAGAACCAAACCCTGGTGCGGTGGCTCAACCTCGTGCCGTACTTCCGCAATAAGCCGAACGCGTCCATCTTCGAAGCAGCCCAAGACCTCAACATGGATGCCAAAGAGGTCAAGAGCGCCCTCGACGCGCTTACGACCACCGGCGTTGGCTCGTACACGGAAGAGATGCTCGACCTCATCGTCGATTACCGCGGCGTCAATATCCTCAATGATCAGGGCCTAGACAAGCCACTGCGCTTGACCCCCACGGAGGCCGGCACGTTCCTGCTCAGCCTCGAGGCCCTCGAAGCCATCCCGGGCCTCGTCGACGCCGACGCCGTGCGCTCCGCCGCGGCCAAGCTGCGCGCCGTCCTCGACGAGCGTGGCGTGGGCATCTACGACTCCACCGCGGAGCCCGACCCCGTCGAGTCGCCCTTGCAAGCCCAGCTTGCCGATGCCCTCCGCGACGGCGTCCAAGTTGCCTTCACGTACTGGGCCGCCTCGAGCGATACCACCTCGCACCGCACCGTCTCGCCCGCCCAAATTTATGTCCGGGAGGGGGAGAGCTACCTCATCGCGTGGCAAGAGGACCGCGGCGCTCACCGCACGTTCCGCATCGACCGCATGCGCGACCTGCAGGTGCTCGACACGCCCGCCACGCCGCACAAGGACGAGCTCAAGTTCGATGCCGAGGATCCTTTCGGCTACGACCGCTACGAGGAGGCTGTCCTCGACATCCACCCGGATGCCACGTGGCTGGCCGAGCACTATGACATTGAGTTCCATATCGTCGACTCGGATGACCGCGTTGTCGAGGGCGAGTTCGCACGCGTCGTGAATTCGGCTGCTCTCGATGCCGAGCTCTCCGGCACTGACGATGACGGTTACGACCCAGACGATCCGGATGACGCGCCCATCGATGACCCGCTGCCGCAGCTGACCACCGCCTCCGACGGCTGGGTGCGCGCCACGATGCCCGTCGCCTCCGAGGAATGGATGGTGCGTTTTTGCTTGGGGCAAGCTGATAGATTGCGGGTAGTTGGCCCCCAAAAGTTGGTTGATGCCGTTGCTCGCGCCGCGTCTGCGGCCCGCGACCGTTATACTCAATAATCGTTTCCCAGCCGGAGGTCACGCTCCGGACGATCTACCACTGAAAGAGGTCTTGCTATGGGCAGGATTGGCGCTCCCGAGATCATCATCATCGTCCTCATCATCGTCTTGCTCTTCGGAGCGAAGAAACTGCCGGACCTAGCCCGTTCCCTGGGCCGGTCCATGCGCATCATCAAGTCTGAGGTCAACGAGATGAACAACGACAGTGCTCGTCCCTCGAGCGACCTCGAGCAGAACCAGCTCCCGCAGGGTCAGCAGCAGTACCAGCAGACCGCGCAGCAGAACTTCACGCAGCAGCCCCAGGCCCAGCAACCACAGCAGCCGCAGCAGCCGAACTATGGCCAGCAGCCCAACTACGGCTCTACCGGCAATTACCAGGGCGGCGACTACGGCCAGGCGCCGCAGCAGCAGAACCCGAACGCCTAAAGCTGGCTCGCTTCTGGCTCGCCGCCTAGCGCTTCCAGCCAAGGCTTGCTCAACGGCGCTCATCGTCACCTTCAGCGGTGACCGTGGGCGCCTCCTGTGTTGAAGATGAAGGTTGCCCCATGACCACAACTCCGAACCCCGGTTCCAACCCGCAGCGTCCACGGCGTCCGCAGCGCCCCCGTGGCGCGAAACGCGCGGGCGCCCTCGCGCGTCTGCGCGCGGCGCGTAAGCCGAAGAACCCGACGGGGGACATGACGCTCGTCGAGCATCTCCAGGAGCTGCGGCGCCGCCTCTTCTTCGCCGTGCTCTTCATCGGCATCGGCACCATCGTAGGCTTCTACTGGTACGCCCAGGCACCATTCGGCTGGCCGAGCCTCGGCGACTTCCTGCGCGGACCCTACTGCGACCTGCCGGCGAACCTTCGCGCCTCGTTTACCAACGACAACGAGTGCCGCCTGCTGGCCACCAAGCCCTTCGAGATGTTCATGCTGCGTCTCAAGGTCGGCGCGCTCGCGGGCCTCGTCATCTCCTCGCCGTTCTGGCTCTACCAGGTCTGGGCCTTCGTCGTGCCCGGCCTGCACAAGAACGAACGCCGCTGGACCTATATCTTCGTCTTTTTCGCAGTCCTGCTCTTCCTCGCCGGCGCGTTCCTGTCCTATTTCGTCATGAGCCAGGGCCTCGAGTTCCTCCTCTCCGTGGGCGAAGAATTCCAGACCACCGCGCTCTCCGGCGGCGACTACTACAACTACTTCCTTGCGATGCTGGTCATCTTCGGCATCAGCTTCGAGGTCCCGCTCGTCATCGTCATGCTCAACATCCTGGGCATCCTCGAGTACACCGCCATCCAGGGCAAGCGTCGCCTCATCATCGTCATCGTCATGATCTTCGCGGCGGTACTCACCCCGGGCGGCGAACCCATCGCAATGGTCACCATGGGCAGCGCCGTGTGCCTGCTCGTCGAAATCGCCTTCCAGTTCTGCCGCATCAACGACAAGCGTCGCAACCGGGAACGCCCCGAGTGGATGGACCTCGACGATGAGCAGGCATCCGGCCCCATTGGTTCGGCGGGTCTTGAAGCCCCCGCACCTGTCACGGCGCCCGACCCCGTCCAACCGTCGAGTTCCGGCTACTCCCGCGCCCAGGTCCGCCGCGAGCAGGGCCTACCGCCGCAACAGCCCCCGGCTCCTGCGCGCCCGACCAGCAGCCGTCGACGCCCACAGCCTGGCATGATGCCACCAGCACCGCCGCAGGCGCCGAACCAGTCTGCGTCGCAGGGAAAGCAGACGCCGGGCGGGGGAGCATCGGCAGGCCCGAGCATCTTTGACGACGTGCTCTAAGCCCGCGTGGCGCGGGGCTGCCGTGTAGGGTGAACAGATATGACTACCACCCACCTTGAGGCTTTCGCCGCTGGACTTTCCCATCCGCTCGATCCCTTCCAGGTGGAGGGCTGCCGCGCTATCGAGGAGGGCCATGGCGTCCTCGTCTGCGCGCCGACCGGAGCTGGCAAGACCATCGTCGGCGAGTTCGCCGTCTCGTTGGCGCTTTCGCAGGGCACGAAGTGCTTCTACACCACGCCGATTAAGGCGCTGAGCAACCAGAAGTATCACGACCTCGTCGCGGAGCACGGCGAGGACGCCGTGGGCCTGCTCACCGGCGACGTCTCCATCAACGGCAGCGCGGAGATCGTTGTCATGACCACCGAGGTCCTGCGCAATATGATTTACGCGGAGTCGCCGGCGCTCGACCGACTCACGCACGTGGTCATGGACGAAATCCACTTCCTCGCAGACGCCTCACGCGGCGTCGTGTGGGAGGAGGTCATCCTCAACCTGCACCCCACGGTCAACGTCGTGGGCTTGTCCGCCACCGTGTCCAACTCTGAGGAATTCGGCGAGTGGCTCTCCGCCGTCCGTGGAGACACGAAGGTCATCGTCTCCGAGCACCGTCCCGTTCCGCTGGATCAGTGGATGCTCGTGGGCCGCAAGATCTACCCGCTCTTCGAGCCCGAGTCCGGCGGCCAGGTCAACCGCGAGCTCGCACACCGCATCCAGCGCCTTGAGGCGGGCGATACGGATAACGGCCGCGCAGATTATCGCTCCGGCAACTCCTTCCGTTCACGCTCCAAGCACGGGGACGACCATTCGCCGCGGCGTTCCGGCGCCTCGCGCCAGCAGGACCGTTACCGCCCGCTCGGCCGCCCAGAGGTCCTCAAGGTCCTCCAAGCCCAGAACATGCTGCCTGCGATTACGTTTATCTTCTCGCGTGCGGGCTGTGACGGCGCGCTGTATCAGTGTCTGCGCTCGCGCATGGTGCTCACCAGCCCAGAGGAGGCTGAGGAAATCAAGGCCATCGTCAACGCCGGCGTCGAGGGCATCCCGGAAGAAGACCTCCAGGTTCTCGATTTCAAGCGCTGGCGCGAGGCCCTCTCGCGCGGCTTCGCCGCCCACCACGCCGGCATGCTCCCGGCGTTCCGCCACATCGTAGAAGAGCTCTTCGTCAAGGGGCTCGTACGCGCCGTCTTCGCTACGGAAACGCTTGCACTGGGCATCAATATGCCGGCGCGCACGGTCGTGCTGGAGAAGCTCATCAAGTACAACGGCGAGGCTCACGTCGACCTCACGCCGGGCCAATACACGCAGCTCACGGGGCGCGCGGGACGCCGCGGCATCGATACGCTCGGCAACGCCGTCGTCCAGTGGGCCCCAGCCATGGACCCGCACGCCGTCGCAGGCCTGGCCTCCACACGCACATACCCGCTCGACTCGACGTTCACGCCCGGCTACAACATGGCCATCAATCTGCTAGGGCTCAGGGGCTTCGACGACTCGCTGCGCCTTATCGAGCGCTCCTTCGCCCAGTTCCAGGCAGATGGTTCCGTCGTCGAGGAGGCCGCAGAAATTGAGCGCGCCGAGCAGCGCGTGCGCGAACTGCGTACGGAGCTTGTCCGTGCCGTCTCCGCCCTCGCCCCGCCCACCCGCGACGACGAGGATCCCGCGGAGTTGCTGGCCGAGTACACGGACCTGCGCCATAAACTTACGGGCGAGGAGCGCAAAGCCGCCAAGGATTCCACGGCGCAGCGCAACGTCGAGGTAGTCAAGGTACTTGCGCGCCTGCAGCTCGGCGACGTTATTGCGATGGCTGGACGCAAGCACCCCATCCTCGCCGTGGTCAACACTCCAGCGAACCAGGCGCAGGACCCGCGCCCGTGGGTGACGACGGAGCAGGGCTGGTCGGGGCGCATCGATGCCTCTGGCATTGGCAATCCGCCCATCGTCGTGGGCCACATGCGCATTCCGCGCGGCATGAATAAGAACCCGCGCCGCCACACGAAGTTCTTCCAGGACCAGTTCCGCCGCAACCACTACGATCGGCCGCGCAAAATGAAAATGACAACGCGCAACCGGCCCAGCAAAAAGGTGGGGGAGCTGCGCGACGCCATCCGTCAGCACCCCGTGCACGCGTGGCCGGCGGCCGACCGCGAGCAGCTCGCGCGTCTCGCGGCGAAGCTCACCCGCCGCGAGTCCGAGCTCGCCAAACTCAAGGGCGTTGTCTCCACGGCGCGCGACACCCTGGGCACGACGTTTACGCGCATCGTGGAGCTGCTTGCCGAGATGGACTACGTCGAGTTCGAGGGCTTCGGCGACGACCGCCGCCCGCTCGTCACGGACGAGGGCGACCGCCTGGCACAGATCCACTCCGAGGCCGACCTCCTCGTCGCGCAGTGTCTCAAGCGCGGCATCTGGAACGCGCTCGACCCTGCGGAACTCGCCGGTGTCGCGTCGATGTGCATCTTTGAAAACCGCAAGGCCACCTCCGGCGAGCCCGAGGCCGCCACGGAGCCCATGGCCGACGCCATGAACGCCACCCTACGCATCTACACCGAGCTCATCGCCGACGAGCAGCGCCACCGCCTGCCGCTCACGCGCCAGCCGGACGCGGGTTTCTCGCTCGCCATCCACCAGTGGACCGCGGGCGCCCCGCTGGGTTACTGCATGGCCGCGGCGAACGAGTCCGGCGCCGAGCTCACTCCGGGCGACTTCGTGCGCTGGTGCCGCCAAGTCGTCGATCTTCTCCAGCAGGTCGCCAAGACCGGCTACGAGGACGACATCCGCGCCAACGCCCGGCGCGCCATCGACGCCATTCAGCGCGGCGTCGTTGCCATCGGCGCCTAAGCCACCGCAAATCCCTCCGACACGGAAAACCCCTCGCAGCGCTCGGCTACGGTCGGAACGGACTTTTTAGGCCTCCTTACCGGCAATGCCAATCTGCCGCGTCACGCCGAAGGGGTCGACCATCCAGCCATGCTGGTCGCGCGCTGCGGCGGCCTCGTCGGCGGTGCGGTTCATCCAGAAGGTAGGAGTAATGATCTGCGTCATGCGTGGGTGCCTGTCATAAGGAGGAGTGCCCGGGCTGCGCGACGCAGCCCCGGAAGATGGGGTGCGACCAGGCTCACGGTCGCCAGGCCGAGGTTCGTGCCGAACGGATCGAGGACGAGCGACTGCACGCCCGCCACCATATCGCCGAGAAGGACGGGGCCGCCGCTATCGCCTTTAACCGCGCCATGCGCCACGAGCGCGCCGTGGCGCACGCGTGTGAGCCCGTCCCGGGACACGGCCCAAGGCAGCGTCGCGACGAGCAGGCCGCGGTAGTCGTGCACGTCGAGTGCGCGCCCGCCAAAGCCGCGGGTACGCGTGGTCTGGCCCAGCCGCACCCGGTCGCGCAGCAGGCCCGGCACCGCGCGCGGACCGGCGGGACGGTCAAGGAGGGCGAGCGCCAGATCCGTGCCGTTGATGACGCGCACGGCGGAAACGCGGGCAGAGACCCCGGCGCGTGTGACGCGGTACGGCCCTGGTTCCCGGAAGAAGTGTGCGCACGTGAGCACAAGCCGCGGCGCCACGTGCGCGTGCGGCTGCAGGTCCGGGGCAACCAGGGTGCCCGAGCAGTAGCTCCCGGCGCGCGTGAGCCGCACGACGGGCAGGGGAGAGGTGTTCATTCCCACGACAGTACCGCGATTAAACTAACCAGCATGTCGCATGAGATTAAACCTTTTGCCCCGTCCGTCTACGCCGCGCGCGTGGCACGTGCCCAGGAGGTCCTGCGCGCGCAGGGGCTCGACGCGCTACTTGCTGCGACGGGCCCGGATTTCGCGTACCTCACTGGCTCGTGGATGACCTCCAATGAGCGCCTCACCGCACTGGTCATCCCGGCCGAGGGGACGCCGCGTCTCGTCGCGCCGCAGACGGATGTGCTCGAGCTGCAGTCCACGGCCGTGCCTGAGATGGGCATGGAGCTTATCGGGTGGGCCGATGGCGAGGACCCGTACGGGCTCGCGCTGGGCGAGGCCGGCTACGCGCGGCTCGCGGTCTCGGCGTCGCTCACCGCGGACCACCTCTTTAAGCTCCAGGAACACGCGCCGGACGCGGAGCTCTTACTGGCGTCGACGGCGCTTTCAGAACTATTCATGCGCAAGGATGACGCGGAGCTCGAGCAGCTGCGCGGGGCGGCAGCCGCCATCGACCGCGTCCATGAAGCCGTTCCGGAGTTGCTGCGCGCTGGCCGCACGGAGCGCGAGGTCGCGGCGGATATCGAGGAGCGCATCCTCGCTGAGCACGTCTCCGTCGACTTCATCATCGTCGGCTCTGGGCCCAACGGCGCGAATCCGCACCACAGCTTCTCGGACCGCGTGCTGGCCGAGGGCGAGCCGGTCGTCGTCGACATCGGAGGCACCTTCGGCGCGGGCTACCACTCGGACTGCACCCGCACCTACGTCGTGGGTGGGCCCGAGCTTGCCGATGCCCCCTTCCGCGACGCCTACGCCATCCTCGCCGAGGCACAAGCAGCGGCCCGGGCGCTTGCCGCGCCGGGCGTGCGCGCCCAGGACATCGATGCCGCCGCACGCTCCGTGATAGCCGAGGCGGGCTTCGGCGACGCCTTCTTTCACCGCACGGGCCACGGCATTGGTCTCTCGGTCCACGAGGAGCCGTTCCTTCTCGCGGGCAATGAGCTCGTGCTTGAGGAAGGCATGACCTTCTCCATCGAGCCAGGCATCTACCTCGAGGGTACGTGGGGCATGCGCCTGGAAGACATCGTGGTGACGACGGCGGACGGCTGCGAGTCGCTTAACGCCTGCCCGCGGGAGCTGCGCTAATGGGAGCGGTGCTGATCCTCGGCGGGCGCAGCGACATTGGCGGGGAGATCGCCCGGCTGCTCGCACTAGGGCGCCCGGTGGTGCTGGCTGCGCGCGGCTCGCATGGACTCGAGGCGCTGCAGCGCGAACTCACGGCGCGCGGCGCCACGGCCGTGCACATTATCGACTTCGATGCAGCGGACCTTGCCGCGCACCGTTGTGTGGTGGAGCAGGCCGTCGAGCTCGCCGGTCCCGTGACGACTGCGGTGGTAGCGTTCGGCATCCTGGGCGACCAGGAGCGGGCGGAACGCGACGAGGCGCATGCGGCGGAGATAGCGACCATCGACTACGCGGCGCAGGTGTCCATGCTCACGGTGCTCTCCGACGTCATGGAGTCGGGCCACATCGCGGCGTTCTCATCCATTGCGGGCTGGCGCGCGCGGAGAGCGAACTACGTCTACGGCTCGACGAAGGCAGGCCTCGACGCGTTCTGTCAGGGGCTCGCGGACCGGCTGCATGGCGGGCCGCTGGCGCTCATCACGGCGCGCCCGGGCTTCGTCATCGGTTCGATGACCACGGGCATGAAGCCGGCGCCGCTCTCGGTCACGCCGGACGTCGTGGCACGCGCGGTCGTGCGGGCGATGGATTCGGGGCGCAGCCGCACGCTGTGGATTCCGGGCGCGCTGCGGCTGCTGGCCTGGGTCATGCGCTGCGTTCCGCGCCCACTCTGGCGGCACATGCCCCGCTAACCGGACCACACCCCACCGACTCTCGCGAAATCTGTACACGATCGGCGAGTGTGGGTGGGGTTTCGTCCCCTGGGCTGGCGACGAATCTAGAGCAGTGGCGAGTTGATGTCGAAGACGAAGCCGCGTGGGGCGAGGAAGCGGACCACGACGTCCGCGTCAGCGACGGGCAGATCAGGGAAGACGACGCCGCCCCACGGCGTGAGTACCGTGTCAACGTCCATGCGGCCGATCATCTCGGCGTACTCGGCAGGCATCGAGCCCTCGGGAAGAGCGGCGCCAAGAGCCGCATGACCGTCGGGGAGGTGCTCCTCGAACCAGCCGATGGGCGGGTTCTTCGCCTCCTGCACCGGCGGGGTGGCCGGCCCCTGGCCCGCGTCGACGTCGCCTGCGAGCAACGCGAGGGCTTCCTCGACGAGGTTGTCGAGGAGCATGCGCGCGGTAGCTCCCTGCATCTCCACCGGGGTGCGGCGCTTTCCGCGCGGGGTATAGACCGTCTGGTCCTTCGCCGGTGCGACGAGCAGGTGCGGGCGGTGGCGATGCACGTCGCCCGTGGGGGAGCCGACACCTACCACGAACGGGTCCGCGGCACCGCGACGTGCCAGCGCGCGGCGTGCCGGGCTAATAAGCGCGATGAGGTCCGCGTACTCGGCGGCGTCCTCATCGTTGGGGTCGGGGCGGACCTTCGGATCGAGAACAAAGCCCGGGGAGGAACCAAAGGCGCCGCCGTCCGACTCGAAGTCGATGGCGTAGCGGCCGGCGAAGAGATCGGCCAGCGCCGCGCCGACGCGCTCGGCCATCTCCACGGCGGCGAGATCGAGCGGGTCGAGGAGAACGGGGACTGGGGCCTGGAGGGTCTGCGGGGCGGCGGCGCGGGCGGCATCGGGATCCTGCACGCCGCGCAGTTCCACGGTGCCACGCGTGCCAAGATAGACCTGGCCGTCGCCGTGCGTGCGGGCGAGCTCGGCGAGGGCCAGCCACTCCGGCGAGCGGAGGGCGGCGCCGGTGGGCACGAGGCGGACGGTCGATGGGGTAGAAGTGCTCATAGCGTTCCAGTCTAAGGCGCAGCTGCGCGGGGACGGTACTGGCTCGGGCGCTCGGCCGCACGCTGACAGCGAACGCGCGGGTTGCTATGCGAATTCTCTCGCCCACAGACGCTAGGCTGGTGGGCACTATGCCAGTACTGTTCTTCTTCGCCTACTTCGTCCTCGAGACGCTCGCCTTCTACGGCGTGGCCAAGCTCCTCGGCGTCGGCTGGGCGCTCACCGCGTTGTTCGTCACCATGTTCTTCGGCATGGCCGTGGCCATGTGGGAGGTGCGCCGCCTCATGGCGCGCCAGATCGTCCAGGATAAGGCCTCCGGCGCGCTGTATATGAAGCAAGAAGGCGCGGGTAAGCTCGCGGGCAACGTGGGCCTGACCATCGCCGGCGGCATCCTCCTGTCCATTCCTGGCTTCCTCACGGCCATCGTGGGCATCCTGCTACTCCTGCCGCCGACGCGCGCACTCACGCGCAAGCTCATGGGCTTTTCTTTCATGCGCGGCGTCGAGCGCATGGGCATGCGTGTCTACGAGGCATCACCCATCCCGGACGCGCAGCACAACTCGTACGGAACGTTCGGCTCCGGCGGCTACGAGGTCATCGACGAAGAAGAAATCCATCGCTGGAGCGAGTCCGTCAATCCCGAGGACTTCGGACGCCCGCAGGATCCTGGTAGCTCCAACGGCAACGCCCAGTGAGACTCCGCGCGGCCCTCTCGGCCACGGTGACGCTGCTCCCGCGCCTGCTACTTGCGGCGTTGGCCGGCGTCGCCGTCTATTTTTCCTACGAACCGCACGGATTATGGTGGGCGGGGCTAGGGGGCATCGGCATGCTCTGGCTCTCGTGCGTGCCCTGGCGCGGGGTGCCTGTGCGCGCCGGCCGAGCCGCCCTCATCGGCTTTGTCCATGCGCTCACGCAATACCTGCTCATGCTGCCGTGGATTGGCGAGCTCGTGGGCACAATGCCGTACGTCGCGCTCGCGCTGTGGCTGTCCGTCTACGCGCTGCTGCTCACGCCCGGCGCCGTACTGCTCGCGCGCTGGCGCTGGGGCTGGCTCGGCTTCCCGTTCTTTTATCTGGCAATTGAGCTGCTGCGTTCCTCGGTGCCTTTCGGGGGATTTGCGTGGGTGCGGCTGGCCTGGGGCCAGATAAACGGCCCTCTGGCAAACCTCGCGGCATGGGGCGGCACAGCGCTCGTCTCGCTCGCGGCGGCACTCGTGGGCACTGGCGTGGCGGCGCTCTACCTGGCAGTGCTGCGGCACGCCTGGCGCGAGTCGTGGGCCGCGGCGGCCGTCGTCCTGCCGGTGGTGCTGGGGCTCGTGGCGGGGCTGAGTGTCAACGACCCAGGGCGCACGGTGGGGACGGCGAAGGTCGCGGCCATCCAAGGCAATGTGCCGCGGCTGGGGCTCGACTTCAACGCGCAGCGCCGCGCGGTGCTCGCGAACCACGTCCAAGCCACGGCGAAGGCGGCGAAGGCTGACCCTGACGTGGACCTGTATATTTGGCCCGAGAATTCCTCGGACGTCAATCCTTTCCGCGACGCCGAGGCCATGGCGCTCATCCAGTCCGCAGTGCAGGCCGCGGGGGCGCCGATTGTGGTGGGCACGCTCACCGTAGACGAGGTGGGCGAGCGCAACACCATGCAGGTGTTCAACGCAGACGGCTCCGTGGGCGAGCACCACTATAAAAAGTACCTCCAGCCCTTCGGCGAGACCATGCCGTGGCGCAGCTTCTTCCGCACAATCACGGACATGGTGGACCTGGCGGGCGATTTCAAGCCGGGCAACGGGCCGGGTGTCGTGCACATGGGCGGCATCGCCGTCGGCTTGGCCACGTGCTACGAGGTGGCGTTCGACGCGGCGTACCGCACGTCGGTGCGCAACGGTGCGCAGATTCTCGCCACGCCGACCAATAACGCGACGTTCGGGTTCTCGGACATGACGTACCAGCAGCTCGCCATGAGCCGCCTGCGCGCCATCGAGACGGACCGCGCGGTGGTCGTCGCGGCAACCTCAGGCGTATCCGCCATTGTCCATCCCGACGGTCGGGTCTCGCAAGAGTCCGGTATTTTCGAGCAAAAATATCTCATTGAGGAACTCCCACTGCGAGAGGGAATCAAGCCTGCGGTAAAGTATGGCGCGTTACTGCAAGCCGTGGCCGTTCTCATCGGCCTCGCCGCGGTCGCCGCCGCGTGGCGGTCCAACCGCCTTCAGCGCACGCAGAAAAATAACGAGGAGAATTCATGACCACCATTGCACCGGAGCGCCTGGAGAAGACGCTCGTCATCATCCCGACGTACAACGAGCTCGAGAACCTGCCGCTCATTACGGGCCGTGTCCGTAAGGCCCTGGAGCAGGTCCACATCCTCATTGTCGATGACAACTCGCCGGACGGCACGGGCGAGGCCGCAGACAAGCTCGCCACCGAGGACGAGCGCCTGCACGTCCTCCACCGCGAGGGAAAGGGCGGCCTGCTGGGTGCCTACCTCGCCGGTTTCGAGTGGGGGCTCGAGCGCGACTACCAGGTGCTGTGCGAGATGGATGCCGATGGCTCCCACGCGCCGGAAGAACTCCACCTGCTCCTCGAGGAGATCGAGAAGGGCGCCGACCTCGTCATTGGCTCGCGCTACGTGCCGGGCGGCAAGACCGTCAACTGGCCGGCCAACCGCCAGCTGCTCTCACGCCTGGGCAACGTCTACATCTCGATGGCGCTCGGCGCTGGCCTGTCCGATATGACGGCAGGCTACCGCGCCTTCCGCCGTGAGCTGCTTGAGTTCCTCGACTTCGACACTCTGTCCCGCAAGGGCTACATCTTCCAGGTCGACGTCGCCAACCGCGCCATCCGCGCTGGCTACGACGTGCGCGAGGTGCCGATTACCTTCACCGAGCGCGAGCTGGGCGAGTCCAAGCTCGACGGCTCTTTCGTCAAGGATTCCCTCGCTGAGGTCACCAAGTGGGGCGTCGCGCACCGCCGCGACCAGGTCGAGGGCTACGTCAACGACTTCGGCGCCGTGGGCAAGCGCATGATCCAGGACCTGGATCTGGGCACCAAGGTGGGCGAGAAGAAGGACTACCTCGTCGGCTTCTTTGGCGAGATGCGCAAGCTCGTCGAGCACGAACTCAACAAGAAATAACAGCGCACCGCGCACAATTCCCCGGCCTTAGGTCCGGGGATTTTTTGTACCGTCAGGACGGTGAGATGTGCGACACCGCGCGATATTCAGGTTGGGCGAGTCACAGTGCTAGGCTCGAAGATAGGTCGTACATCAATCGGAGTGCGACGCCACCCACACTACGGATCGTTCGGCACGTACCTGCCGATGGAGGGACAGAAAACTCATGGCAACCGTTTCATTCAAGAAGGCCTCGCTCACCTACCCGGGAGCCTCGGAGCCCACGGTCAAGGACTTTGACCTGGAAATCGCGGACGGGGAGTTCCTCGTCCTCGTCGGCCCATCCGGCTGCGGTAAGTCGACCACGCTGCGCATGCTCGCCGGCCTGGAGCAGGTCACCGGCGGTAATATCTACATCGGCGACAAGGACGTCACCCACGTCGCGCCGCGCGACCGCGACATCGCCATGGTCTTCCAGAACTACGCGCTCTACCCGCACATGACGGTCCGCGACAACATGGGCTTCGCCCTGAAGATCGCAGGCAAGTCCAAGGAGGAAATCAACGCCCGCGTGGACGAGGCCGCGAAGACCCTGGGTCTTACGGAGTTCCTCGAGCGCAAGCCTAAGGCCCTGTCCGGCGGTCAGCGCCAGCGTGTGGCCATGGGCCGTGCCATCGTGCGTAACCCGCAAGTCTTCCTCATGGATGAGCCGCTGTCCAACCTGGACGCGAAGCTGCGTGTCCAGACCCGTACTCAGATTGCAGCCCTCCAACACAAGCTGGGCGTGACGACGGTCTACGTCACCCACGACCAGACCGAGGCCCTCACCATGGGCGACCGTATCGCGGTGCTCAAGGACGGCTACCTCCAGCAAGTGGGCAGCCCGCGTGAGCTCTACGACCACCCGGACAACGTCTTCGTCGCCGGCTTCATCGGCTCGCCGGCCATGAACCTGGGTACCTTCACCGTGGGCGCCGACGGCGTGGCAACCTCAGGCGAGGCGCGCATCAAGCTCTCGCGCGAGACGCTCGATGCCATGGTGCCGGAGGATAACAACAACATCACCATCGGCTTCCGCCCGGAAGCACTCCAGATTATCGGCGAGGGCGAGGCCACCGAGCATTCTATCCCAATCCAGCTCGACTTCGTCGAGGAGCTCGGCTCGGACTCGTACCTCTACGGCAAGCTCGTGGGCGAAGGCGACCTAGGCTCCAGCGCCGAAGACGTCGCCGAGTCCGGCCAGATCGTCGTGCGCTCGGCACCGAACACCGCGCCGGCGCCGGGCAGCGTCTTCCATGCGCGCATCGTCGAGGGCGGCCAGCACAACTTCTCCGCCTCGACGGGTCGCCGCCTACCGTAAGCAAACCCTGCCCCTGCAGCGCATAAGGAGGGCGCCGTGCGCGAATCGATGAATATTACGTCGTCGACCTATGCGGCGGCGCTGCTCACCCTGCCCTGGAGCGTGCCGCTGGAGCAGTGGCCAGCCGAGCTCATCACGGCCCTGCCACGCGGCATATCGCGCCACGTGGTGCGGTTTATCGAGCTCGGCGCCGCGCCGACGCAGGGGGTGGACGCGCGCACCGGCGTCGTGGCCGTGAAGGAGATTGGCGTGCGCACGGCTCACCACGAGTACAAGATGCTGCGCGAACTCCAGCGCGTGGGCGCCCCGTCAGTGGCACCGGTCGCCGTCATCACTGGCCGCCAGCCCGATAACCCGCGCGATGGCGAGCTCACGGCGGCGCTTATTACGGAACACCTCGAGTTCTCGTTGCCGTACCGCGAGCTCTTCTCGCAGGACATGGTGCCGGGCCAGCCGGAGAAACTCATTCAGGCGCTTGCCGTCCTGCTCGTGCGTCTGCACCTTTTGGGGTTTTACTGGGGCGACGTCTCCCTGTCCAACACGCTTTTCCGGCGCGACGCAGACACCTACTCGGCCTACCTCGTCGACGCCGAGACAGGGGAGTTCCAGGCCCAGCTTTCCAATGCCCGCCGTGCCTACGACCTCGACACCGCGCGCATCAACATCATCGGCGAAATGATGGACCTCCAGGCAGGCGGGTACCTCGCCGAGGACATCGACGTCATCGCGCTGGGCACGCTCGTGGAGTCGTCCTACGAGGACTTGTGGCGTGAGCTCACGGCGGAAGAAGCCATTGACGCGGGCGAGCCGTGGCGGATTACCGAACGTGTCGAAAGGCTGGCGAGCATGGGCTTCGACGTGGGGGAGTTGAGCGTCGAGACCGAGGCCGACCGCGCGACCGTCACGCTGCGGCCCGTTGTCGTCTCGCCGGGGCACCACCATCGCCTGCTCCTCGAGCTCACCGGCCTGTCGGCGGAGGAACACCAGGCACAGCGCCTACTGGGTGCCATCCACACGTTCCGCGCCTTGGAATGCTCCGAGGCGGCGAGCCTCGAGCAGGCGGCGCACCGTTGGCTCACGGAGGAATACGAGCCAACCATCGCCGCCGTGCCGGAAGACGCACGCTCCAAGCTCGAGCCCGCGCAGCTCTTCCACGAGATTTCGGACCACAGGTGGTTCATGGCTGAGCATCGCGGCGCCGCCGTGCCCTTGGCCGAGGCCACGCAGTCCTATCTCACGACAGTCCTCCCCAGCCGCCGCGATGAGGCGCGGCTTCTCCAGCCACCCCTCTCGGAGTGACCCGGAGTGACGACGCCGCCTTAGGATATAGCCTGCAGGAAAGTGGACACTACCGCAGGACGGTGGGATTTGTTCCGGATGGGACCGTTCCGCTCCGTATAAAAGATTTCAGACGCGAATTTACACCGAGCATAGACCGTTTATGCCCGTTCACCCCCCCTATATGAGGGGCAGTTAACTGTGTTAACCTATGCAACATGTCACAAAATACCGCGCATGTTACATTCATGTTTGGCCCAGCTCAATAGAATCACTAAGCTGATTGTTGAGGTCAGTAGCACCTTGGACACCAGAAAAGTCCACACTCACGGACACAAGGCTGGGCATCGTCACCATTGGCCATGTCCACACCGCGGCAAGGTACTACGACGCCACCCCGGTGGTTAGGACCAGTGACGAGCTTGACTCAGGCTCCCACGCGACCACCAGGGGATAACTCCACAGGCATTCCGTAGCCTTGCCCGCCGAACATCGGCACCATCAGGGTAGGGCTTCACACCTAGAAAGAGGACCCGATGAAGCGTCTTACTCGCATCGCATCTATCTCCCTGAGCGCTCTGCTCGCCACCACCACCCTCGTTGCCTGCTCGTCGGGCGATTCGGGGGATGACTCCGGCTCCGTCTACTTCCTGAACTTCAAGCCGGAGCAGGACGCCGCCTACCAGGAGATCGCCAAGGAGTACACCGAGAGCACCGGAGTGCCCGTCAAGGTCGTCACGGCGGCATCGGGAAGCTACGAGCAAACGCTCAAGGCAGAAATCGGCAAGGATGAAGCCCCGACTCTCTTCCAGGTCAACGGCCCCGCCGGCTTCATCACGTGGCAGGACTACATGGCTGACATGTCTGACACCAAGATTGCCCAGGAGCTCACCGAGGACGTCCCGGCGCTTCAGGATGACGAGGGCACCACGAAGGGCGTGCCGTTCGCCGTCGAGGGCTTCGGCATCATCATCAACCAGGAGATCTTCGACAAGTACATCGCGCTGCCCGGCGCGAAGATCAAGTCCACGGACGAAATCACGAGCTTCGACAAGCTCAAGGAAGTCGCGGACGACATGCAGGCCAAGAAGGGCGAGCTCGGCATCGAGGGCGCCTTCGCTTCCACCTCGCTTACCCCGGGCGAGGACTGGCGCTGGCAGACCCACCTGGCCAACGCACCGATCTGGCAGGAGTTCCAGGACGACGGCGTCGAGGATAAGACGGAGGTCGAGTTCAAGTACTCCAACGAGTACAAGAACCTCCTCGACCTGTACCTCACCGACTCCACCGTGGAGAAGACCCTGGCCCCAGCGAAGACCGTCTCCGACTCCATGGCCGAGTTCGCACAGGGTAAGGCCGCCATGGTCCAGAACGGTAACTGGGCATGGTCCCAGATTTCCGAGACCAAGGGCAACGTGGTCAAGGAAGACAAGATCAAGTTCCTGCCCATGTACATGGGCCTGCCGGATGAGCAGGACTTCGGCCTCAACGTGGGCACGGAGAACTACCTCGGCGTGAACGCCAATGCTTCTGAGGCCGACCAGCAGGCCACCAAGGATTTCGTCGATTGGCTGTTTACCTCGGATGAGGGCAAGCAGCACGTCATCAACGACCTGGGCTTCATCGCGCCGTTCAACTCCTACAGCGAGACCGACACCCCGAATGACCCGCTGGCCAAGCAGATCCAGGAGGCTATCTCCAACAAGGACATCACGACCATTCCGTGGGCATTCCAGTACTTCCCGTCCCAGCAGTTCAAGGACGACTTCGGCCAGGCGCTGAGCCAGTACGCCTCCGGCACCATGAAGTGGGAGGACGTCGTCACCCAGTTCAAGGATGACTGGAAGGCCGAGAAGGAAGCCAACTGGTCCGAGTAGGCGAGCAGGCCCACCCGCCCGCACGCCTGATACGCCGCGGCCCAAAGCCCTACCGGGCCGCCTCCGCGGAACCTACCCTCGCCGCCGACACCCGTTCCCGGCCGGTGGCGTGGCGCAGGGGCGTGTGCTGGTTCCTTCCGGCCACCTCTGGCACCTACGGCAGGGAAGCACCAGCACATTCTCCTGCGAATGACTCCGGGCTCGCCGCAGAGCCCCTCGCACACCAACCAAATTAGGTGAGATATTTATGCAAGCAACACTGAAGAAGTACTTCCCAGTCTTCGTCTTGCCCACCCTCCTCGCGTTCCTCATCGCGTTCCTCGTGCCCTTCGTCATCGGCTTCTTCCTGTCGTTCACGAAGTTCACCACCATCACCAACGCCAAGTGGGTCGGCCTGAGCAATTACACCAAGGCCTTCTCTGAACGCGAGGGCTTCATCGACGCGTTCCTCTTCACGGTGCTCGTCGTCATCGTCTCCGTCATCACGGTCAACATCTTCTCCTTCATGCTCGCGTGGATGCTCACACGCAAGCTCAAGGGCACCAACTTCTTCCGCACGGTCTTCTTCATGCCGAACCTCATCGGCGGCATCGTGCTGGGCTACACCTGGCAGACCATGATTAACGCGGTGCTGTCGCATTACGCCACGACGATCAGCGCGGACTGGAAGTTCGGCTACGCCGGCCTTATCATGCTGCTCAACTGGCAGCTCGTGGGCTACATGATGATCATCTACATCGCGGGCCTGCAGAACGTTCCGCCAGAGCTCATCGAGGCCGCCGAGCTCGACGGCGTGAGCAAATGGGAGATGCTGCGCCACGTCACCATCCCCATGGTCATGCCCTCGATTACCATCTGTCTCTTCCTTACCCTGGCGAACTCCTTCAAACTCTTCGACCAGAACCTGGCGCTCACCAACGGTGCGCCGGGAGGGCAGACCGAGATGGTCGCCCTCAATATCGTCAATACCCTCTTTAACCGCATGAACGTCGAAGGCGTGGGCCAGGCCAAGGCCGTCATCTTCGTCGCCGTCGTGGTCGTCATCGCGTACGTCCAGCTACGCGCGACCCGCAGCAAGGAAGTCGAGGCCTAAACCATGACTGCTCCCATCACCGACAACCCGCACGAGGCCAAGAAGGCCGCGGCCAAGGTCCACAAGCTGCCCACGGACAACGCGACCAAGATGTCTGGCGGCGCGAAGACAGTCATCTACGCCGTCCTCGCGTTCTTCACCGTCGTCTTCCTCGGCCCCATTCTGTTCATCCTCATCAACTCGTTTAAGTCGAAGTTCGCCATTTCCTCGGACCCGTTTTCCATTCCGGTGGGCGAGACCTTCGTCGGGTTTGAGAACTTCGCAGTAGGCCTGATGAAGCAGGGCTTCCTCGAGGCCACCCTGTGGTCGTTTGTCATCACCATCCTGTCCGTCGCCGTCATCGTGTTCTTCTCCGCGATGACCGCGTACTACATCACCCGCGTGAAGACGTGGTGGACGAACCTCCTGTATTACCTCTTCGTCGTGTCCATGATTATCCCGTTCCAGATGGTCATGTTCCCCACGGTGAAGATCGCAGATATGCTCCACCTCAACAACCCGCTGGGCATCGTCGTACTTTACTTGGGCTTCGGCTCCGGCCTGTCGGTGTTTATGTTCGCTGGCTTCGTCAAGTCCATCCCACTGGAAATCGAGGAAGCCGCCATGATCGACGGCTGCGGCCCCATCCAGAACTACTTCAAGGTGGTCCTGCCCATGCTCAAGCCCACCGCCGTCACGGTGGCCATCCTCAATGCCATGTGGGTCTGGAACGACTACCTCCTGCCGTACCTCGTCATCGGCCTGTCCACCCGGTACAAGACCATCCCGGTCGTCGTCCAATCCTTCGTCGGCTCCAACGGTAACCGCGACATGGGCGCCATGATGGCCATGCTCGTGCTCGCCATCATCCCGATCGTCATCTTCTACTTCGTGACGCAGAAGCACATCATCGAAGGCGTCGCCGCCGGCGCCGTCAAGGGCTAAATGCCACGCACTCCGCCCCGCACGGCCTGTGCGGGGCGTTTCCATGTCCATCGAATAGGGTAGAGGCTTATGAATAGATTCCTGGGACCCGAGTCCAAGTTCTACGAAGTGCTCTCCCTCTTCGCGGACTTGGTCATCGTCAACGTGTTGCTCGTGGTCTCCAGCTTCCCCGTCTTCACGGCGGGCATGAGCCTGCGCACCGCGCACGACGTCATTGGGGACATGGTCCGCGAGGAAGGCACCAGCCGCGGGCGGGCATTCCTGCGCCGCCTGCTCGTGCGCCCGGGCGTCAACTCCGCATGGTGGCTTATTGTCCTCGCCGTGGGTGCATTGGCCGCCTATGAGTTCGCCATCATCGCCCGCGCCGAGCTCGGCACCGCGGGCCTCGTTCTCCGCGCGGGCCTGCTCTCAGGCCTCATCGTGCTCGCCGGCATCACTGTCTGGTTCTTCCATCTGGACACCCAGCTTGCCGATGCCCCCTTCACCCACCGTCTCGCCGCCGCCGCGACGTCCGCCGTGCGCTTCCTTCCGCGCACGCTTCTCGCGCTGGTGCCGTGGGCGCTGCTCCTCGGCTTTCCCTTCTTCGTGCCGAGCGCGTGGGGCGGCTGGCTCTTCTTCGTCGTCGCGGTGGGGCCTGCGCTGGCCATCTATCTGGGCGAGCTCGCGCTGCAGTGGCCGGCGCTGTCCGTCAAAGACAACGCGAGGAGCTAGCCCGGAGTCGAGCACAGCGTAGGGGGAGAGTCCAGCAGGAAACTGCCAGGAATTGCCAGCCAACGCGAAGTTGCGCGGAAGCGTCCGAGCAGCTCCGTGTCCCATAATGAGTTCATGCGTTTGAGAGAGCGCATATCGTGAGAGAGATGAGAGCCCCTGGTTCCGGGGCGGCGGCGTGAGACACCGCCGAGAGGGACCGCTTGAGAGAGATAGAGACGCCGCAAGCCCCAACCTTCGGGTTGGGGCCTGCGGTGTTTTCGGCGGCGGACGGGCGCGCCAGCACAACACGGAAGCACCCCGCCACCAGCAGCGTGCTGGGACGGGGTGCTTCGGGGAAGTCTCGCGGGGGACTTACTTGGACTGCGCCTCTTCCTGCTCCTTGAGCAAGCGAGCGGCAGTGCGGCGGCGGCTGCGCAGGTTCTCGATGCGCTGCTGCAGCAGCTCCTCAAGCTCGTCGATGGAACGACGCTCGAGCAGCATGTCCCAGTGGGTGCGCGGCGGCTTGGCTGGCTTGGACTCGACGCCCTCGCCCTCGACGAGGGTGCCCCACTTACCGTTCTTGCACAGCCATTCCTCGGGGATTTCGGCCTCGTCCGCGAAGGGAACCTCGAATACGTCGCCGTCTTCGGTGCGGTACTTCACCATCTGACGCGGCGCGAGATCGTGGTCGCGGTCGGTTTCATAGCTTACGGCGCCCATACGGCTGCCGCGCAGTACGCGATCTGCCATTGCCTCATCATCCTTTTTCTGCTTCTAGTCCGGCCGTGAACGCACTCGTTCGGCTCTGCCGCGCCGCGGGGCGAAGCAGGGGAGAGCGAGACCGTCCACACAAGGTATATAAGTATAACGGACCACTGGGTGCGTTTGTTCCCAAAGCGCGCAAAGTGGGCTAAGATCGCCTAAGTGACTCAAACTTTTGGCCAGCGACAGCGCCCCGCAACGTGCCAATGGTGCGGTCGCGAACTGCACTCAACTGGTCGCGGACGGCCCCGCAAGTTCTGCAGTCCTGCATGCAAACAACGCGCCTACGAGCAGCGTCATAACGTCTCCGGAACCACCATTCCTTCAGACGCAGTCATCATGACGCGCGCCCGGGCTGACAGCCTGCGCGATGGGCTTTTTGAACTGCGGTGTTCGGCCGAGGACATCGCCACGGCAACGAGCGAGGGCGCCGACGCTCACGAGGTTAAACAACTGTGCGACGAGCTGGTAGAACTCGCTCGCCGTTTGGAGGAATTGAAATAGCAATGAAGAATCTTTTAGCGAACCGCAAGCTCGTTATCACCATTTTCATCGTGATCATCGTGCTGCTCACGCTCGTTGCGTTCGTGCCGCTGGTTATTTCTCTCGTGTCCGGCCGCGGCGTCCAGACCGAGGGCGTCAACGCGAGCCACGCGAAGGCCGCTGAGGTTGAGCTCGATGGCGACTGGACGGTGACGAAGGGCAAGCCGGACAACCACACGTCTGTGGGCTTTACCTTCCACGAGGTGCTGCCTGCCGAGAAGAAAGATACGTCCGGTTCGACCACGGCCGTGAGCGGCGACGCCACAATTGAAAATAATGTCCTTGAGCAGGGCACCATCACGGTGGACATGGACGAGCTGACCACGGACAAGAAGGTCCGCGATCAGAACATGAAGTCCAAGCTCTTTGAGACCACGACGTACCCGGAGGCCACCTTCACGGTCACCAAGCCGGTCGATCTCTCCGCCGTCCCAGACGATGGCACAATCGGCAAGGTCAGCCTCACCGGCGATCTCACCATCAAGGATCAGACGCACGAGGTCACCGAGGACTTCGACGTCCTGCGCGATGGCAAGGAGCTCGTCGTCGGCGGCGATATTCCCATCAACCGCACGGACTACGACGTCAATACGCCGGAGCTCATCGCCGCTAAGATCGACGAGGACGGCTTCATCAACATCCGTATCTCGTTCAAGCAAGCCAACTAAGCACGCGCCACGCACGCAGCGTCCAAGGGAAGCACTCGTATGAACTCTCGCGTCATGATTCCGGTTATCTGGTTCCGGCTCATCGTTGTCATCGCGTTTACGGTTTTCGTCGCCACGCAGAAGATGTGGATCGTCGCGGGCATCGCGGGGCTGTTGGCGTTGCTCAGCATCTGGCAACTCGTCGCCGCGTATCGAAACCGCGACTAAGCCCACGATCGCAGCACACAGGCTGCCGAACCAACGTCCGCTCCATAGCGTTAGTTTCGTAACTGTTACGTTAATAGGGTTTTTCGAGCACACGGGGAGAGGGGGGAATTTTCGCCCTCAGCGGCGCAATCGGATCACAGCGACACAACAGCGCCGAAAGACTCGTTCTATACATTCGGCTGCCATAAGAGACTGAATAGTTCTGCGTCGGTTTCGGAGTCACGATGAGCCCGGACGTGCCAAAGGGTTTTCTGGCGACAGGCTCAGCGAAGGACGCTGAAGCCAAGGCAAGTACAACGGTGCGCCAGCGGACGGTGGACGGGAATGCGGCGGGCGATATTGGGGGCATCGGCAAGCGCTGCGCGATAACATGCAGATCGTGATAAATGTCCGATAATGTACATTATGTCAAAACAGCGATGAGAAGACTTCCCCACGTTGGGGCTTATCTGGCAAATTTCTGCGCGCAATCCCCGTGACACAGACGCCGAAGCCTTAATATTGAGTCCATGACTATTCAGCACATCGTTGACAAGCCCTCGCGCGCCGCCCTGTTCCTCGTTCTCGGCGTCACTCCGGGTGGCGAAGATGCCGTCCGCGACCTCATCGGCGGATTCAAGGGTCTGGTCAAGTCGCTGAATTTCCGTTATAGCGCCGAGGATCTTTTCGCGGTCATCGGCATTGGCGCGAAGCTCTGGCCGCGGCTCACGTCCGCGCCCGTACCGGCGGGACTTAAGGAGTTTGAGGAAATCTCCCAGGGCAAGCACACAGCCCCATCAACGCCGGGCGATCTCCTCTTCCATTTCCGCGCGGAGTCCTATGACGTATGTCACGAGCTGGCGTCGCAGATTCTCACGAAGCTCGGTGACGCGGTGCGCGTTCTCGATGAGACGCAGGGTTTCAAGTACCTGGACGGCCGCGACCTACTGGGCTTCGTGGACGGCTCGGCCAACCCGACGGATAACGAGGCTCTCGAGACCGTCCTCCTACCCGAGGACGCTGACTACCCGCGTGGTTCCTATGTCACCGTGCAGAAGTACACGCACGATCTCAAGGCGTGGGCGCAGCTCACCGTCGAGGAACAAGAAGACGTCATTGGCCGGTCCAAGGTCGACGACATCGAGATGGATGACGACGTCAAGCCGTCCAACTCCCACGTTGCGCTCAACGACCTGGACGAGGATATCTACCGCGAGAACATGGCGTTTGGTTCTTTCGCCTCGGGCGAAATGGGCACGTACTTCATCGGTTACGCGCGCGACCCGGAGTTCATCAACGAGCGTCTGCGCAATATGTTCATCGGCGATCCGGTGGGCAATTACGACCGTATCCTGGACTTTTCCACGGCCGTGACGGGCACGAACTTCTTCGTGCCGAGCCTTACCCTCATGGGTGAGTTCAGTGAACTGCCACTTCCCTAGCCTGCAGTTTTAAATGCTAAGGCGCGGTGCCAGGACGGAGTTCTGCGTGGCGACCTCGATGGCCGCGGTGCGCGCGGCGGCCTCGCGCTGGCGGGTGGCTTTGGCCAGGAAGTAGCCACAGACGAAGCCAATGCGGTTCTGGATGGCCACCCCTTTTTAGGCCGCGCTTACTATCGGTCGATAGGTACACGGCGATAAGTTAGTGAGTATGCACAAGCTCCTCAGCCCGGATTCCTCGAAGATCGGGCGGCCCGTCGACGCGACGAGCCAGCCCGATGCCGTCCCCACGAAATACATCAATGGCTCTCCCCTGTCGCTCATCCGCGACATGGAGGCCATCGTCGGCGAGGAAAACGTCCACGGACGCCTCACCGACCTCGTGCGCTTTTCCTCGGATGCTGGCCCGTACCGCGCCATTCCGAATATCGTCGTCTCAGCACGCAGCGCAGATGATTTGTCCAAGCTCATGAAGTACTGCCGCGAGAACAGCCGCCACATGACCTTCCGCGCGGCGGGCACGTCGCTCAATGGCCAGGCCATGTCGGACGACATTCTCGTCGACGTGAAGACCAACTTCATGGGCATGGAGGTGCGCGATAACGGCGCCAAGCTGTGGTCGCGTCCAGGCGTCATCTTGGGCGACGCGCAGGCGGTCCTCGGCCGCCATGGTTTCATGCTGGGACCGGACCCGGGATCGACGTCGGTGTGCACCATCGGCGGCGTGCTCGCGGATAACTCGGGCGGCATGCGCTGTTCGCTCGAGCGCGACGCATACCACTGCGTGGACGAACTCACCTTCGTCCTGCCGTCGGGCACCATCGTCGATACGACGAAGGGCGACGCCGCGTTGAAGGCCCAGGAGCCAGAGCTGCATGCACAGCTTCTCGAGTTCCGCGATCGCCTGCGCGCGAATACGGACATGGTGGAGTTCCTGCGCCGGAAGTTTTCCATCCGCAACACCAACGGTCTGCGCCTCGATGCGTTCCTCGACGAGGACGAGCCGGTCCATATCCTCAAGCGCCTGCTCGTGGGCTCCGAGGGGATTTTCGGCGCCATCACGGAATCCGTCATCAACACGGTGAAGCTGCCGCGCGTCAAGGCTACGACGTGGGTCGAGCTGCCCAATCTGCGGGACGCCGCGAAGTATGTACATCCAATCATGGAGGCGGGCGCGGAGGCCTGCGAGCTCCTCATCGCGCCGGTCATGCGCCTGTCCGCTGACCACTACGCGCACGCACCGGAGAGCTGGCGCACCATTGACGACGACGCCGCAGCGCTGCTCGTGGAGATGGGCGGCACGGATGAGGCCGATCTCCAGGCGGCACTCGGCCGCCTGCACGCCGTGCTTGCCGATGCCCCGCTCCTGCGTCCGCTCGAATTCGAGACCTCGGCAGAGGGCATGCGCGGCGCATGGGAACTACGCAACGGCCTCTACGGTCTGTTGGGCGCGGGCCGACCCAATGGCACGACGTACATCACGGAAGACGTGTGCTTCCCGCCGGCGCAGATCGGCGATGCCGCAGCAGACCTCATGGATCTCCAGGCGAAGTACGGCTTCCCGGAGTCCGTCATGGGCCACGCTGCCTTCGGCAACCTGCACTTCTTCCTGCTGCCGCGCCTCGACGATCCGCAAGAGCGCCAACAATACTCGGACTTCCTTGACGACCTGGCGGAGCTGGTCATCGACAAGTACCAGGGTTCTATGAAGGCAGAGCACGGCACCGGCGTGAACATGGCGCCATTCCTCAAGCACGAGTGGGGCGAGGAAGCCTGGGAGCTCATGTGGGAGGTTAAGCATATGCTCGACCCGCACGGAATCCTCGCGCCCAACGTCAAACTCACGCGCGACGAGAAGGTGCACCTCAAGAACTTCAAGTCCTTCCCCAAGGTCGAAGACACCATCAATCCGTGCGTGGAGTGCGGCTTCTGTGAACCGGTGTGCCCGTCGCGACACGCAACCGTGACCCCGCGCCAGCGCATTGTGCTGCGCCGCGAGATGGCCCGCCAGCCGGAGGGTTCCGAGGTCCTGGCCAAGCTGCAGGAGGAGTACCAGTACGACGCCGTGGACATGTGCGCCGCGGACGGCACGTGCTCCATTCCGTGCCCGATCAGCATCGACACTGGTGCCGTCATGAAGCAGCTGCGCCGCCAGCAGGCTACGCCGAAGTCGGAAAAAGTCGCTCTCACCACTGCCCAGAAGTGGGACGTCGTGGAGAAGCTTGCCCGCGCCGGCATCATTTCTGCGAATAAGATTCCGCATCAGCCGCTCGAGCTCGGTGCGAACCTCGCGCGCAACGTCGTGAGCCCGGACCTACTGCCCACGGTGCCGGGTCCGCTACCCAAGGGCGCCTCGCGCCTGCCAGAGACCCCGCGTGAGGGCGCGGGCGCCGTGTACTTCCCCGCCTGCATCAACCGCATTTTTGGCCGCCCGGCGGGTGCGGCGCCGGATTCCGTCGACTTGCCGCGCGCCATCGTGGAGCTCGGCCGCCGCGCCGGCCAGCCGGTATGGATTCCGAACGACGTGACGGGCGATTGCTGTGGCACGCCATGGTCCTCCAAGGGTTACACGGAGGGCTTCACGTACCAGGCGCAGAAGATCGTGCGCGACCTGTGGCACTGGTCGGAGCACGGCAAGCTCCCCATTATCGTGGACGCAGCCAGCTGCACGCATGGCCTGCTCGACAACGTGCCGGATGCCCTCGAGCCCGCCGACCGCGAGCTGTGGGAAGACCTGCGCATTATGGACGTCGTGGAATGGCTGCGCGACGAGGTCATTGAGCACCTGCCCATCGTCCACTCCATGGGCAAAATCGCCGTCCACCCGACATGCTCGACGCACCACATGGGTATCAGTGACTCGCTGCTGGCCCTGGCCAACGCGTGCGGCGAGGCCAAGGTGCCGGAGGGGGCGATGTGCTGTGGCACCGCCGGCGACCGCGGGCTGCTCCACCCAGAGCTTGTCGAGTCTGCGACCCGCGAGGAGCGCGCCTCCCTCGACGCGGAGCACTTCGACGCGTTTGTCTCGGACAACCGCACGTGCGAGATGGGCTTGGAGATGATGACCGGCCGCACGTACGACTCCATTGCCGTGCTGCTCGAGCGCGCATCCCGCCCAGTGGTCACGCCGTAGCCTTCCCGCATAGCCCACCGCGTCTCAACGCGCACGTTTCATTCTGTGGAACGATGCGACACGCCGTGGAACCGCTGCCCGCCTTCGTTGTAACGAGGGCGGGCAGTTGTCATTTTTCGGGTTGACCTCGGAGTCTTGGAGCGCAGACGAAACGCGCGGGAGAAAGCGATGGGCTAGTTTAAAGAATTTCACACAATGAGCTTGCAATTTCATTACGTGAGATATTAAGCTTGAGCGCATTCACCGATTGGGTGATAGAAACTTCATTTCTCTTAATGCACAAGGAGGGCTTGCCGTGACCACAACCGCAACTGCCACAGCACCCGCCGCCACTACCACGACGGCACAGTTGACTAAGCACGATCGTCGACGCATCGCTTTCGCGTCGACCATCGGCACCACCATCGAGTTCTACGATTTTTATATTTATGCCACGGCTGCCGTCGCCGTGTTCCCCTTCCTCTTCTTCCCGAAGACCGAAGACCCCACGGTTGCACTGCTCCAGTCCTTCGCCACCTTTGGCCTCGCGTTCGTTGCCCGCCCGCTGGGCTCGGTCGTCTTCGGCCACTTCGGTGACCGCATCGGCCGCAAGGCCACCCTGGTGGGCGCGCTGCTCACCATGGGTATCGCCACCTTCATCATCGGCATCCTGCCCACCTATGCCACCGCGGGCATCCTCGCACCCGCGCTGCTGGCGCTCATGCGCTTCTGCCAGGGCCTGGGCCTGGGCGGCGAGTGGTCCGGCGCGGCCCTGCTGGCCTCCGAGACTGCCGAAGACGGCAAGCGTGCGTCGGCCGCCATGTGGCCGCAGTTCGGCGCCCCGTTCGGCTTCTTTCTCGCTAATGGTTTCTTCCTCGCCTTGGTCGCCACCATGGACTACCACCGTGGCGACACGACGGGCACGTTCATGGAGTGGGGCTGGCGCCTGCCGTTCCTGGGCTCCGCGGTGATGGTCCTCATCGGTCTCTACGTCCGCCTGAAACTGGAAGAAACTCCGGTCTTCCAGCAGGCTGTGGACTCCGGCAAGAAGGCCAAGTCCCCCATCCTTGAGGTCTTCAAGACTGCATGGCTGCCCACCCTGATCGGCACCTTCGTCATGGTGTCCTGCTACACGCTGTTCTACCTGGTCACCACCTGGATCCTGTCCTACGGCATCGGCGATAGCTCCAAGGGTTTGGGTCTGAACATCCCGTACATCCAGTTCCTGGAAATCCAGCTGGTCTCCATCTTCGCCTTCATGGCCGGCATCCCCGTCGCCTCGCTGCTGGCTGATAAGTACGGCCGCAAACCGGTCCTCACGGTGACCTCCGCCATCATGATAGCCTTCGGCTTCACGTTCCCGTTCTTCCTGGACATCGAAACAGCGACCACCGGTTCCGTCCTAGCCTTCCTCACGCTCGGCATGTTCATTATGGGCCTCATCTTCGGCCCAATGTCTGCGGTCCTGCCCGAGCTGTTCCCGACCAACGTGCGCTACACCGGTTCTGGTATCGCGTACAACGTCTCCTCTATCCTGGGCGCTGCGGTTGCGCCATTCATCGCCACTTGGCTGGTAAAGACGCAGGGAGTCGCCGCCGTCGGCTACTACCTCATCATCGTCTCCGCCATCTCCCTGGTCGCCATCATCGCGATGCGCGAGATGAGCAAGGTCGACCTCACCGAGGTCTAAACCCCCACACAGACCAATTCCCCCGCTCTCGAACAGGAGCGCGGGGGATTTCTCGTGTGCGAGCTCGGCTGGACTAACGGCGGCCGCCGCGATTGCGGTGGACGAGCGTGAACTGGACGGAGTCCGCCATGCCGAGCGCGAAGAGCGCCTCGCGCAGCGCGAATTGATAGGTCCACAGGCGGCGGTAGACCGGGTCGAAGCCGGCGGCGGCGGCCTCGCGGAGGTGGCCCACGAAGAAGGAACGCTCGTGCTCGAGCGACTCTCGGTAGTGCGGTCCGGTGTGGGTCTGGGCCACAATGCGCAGGCCGGTGCTACGCTCGACCAGCTTGTTGACCTCGGCGACGGTGAGCAGTCCAAGACCGGGCCACACGTAGGCCTTGAGCGCCTCCAGCGCGTCGCGGCCGGGGCCGGTCATCTGCTCGGTGGCGACGGTCGTTTGGATCACGGCGCGGCCGCTGGCATCGAGCAGCCGGTCGATAGCCTGCACGTAGCGTCCACGCTCCCGACTGCCCAGGGATTCCAGGGCCTCGATGGAAATGATCGCGTCATACCGGCCGCGCCATTCCTGCGGGCTCGGCACGAGGTGCTCGATATCCTGGCAAGCCACGTTGTCAGAGACGCCAGCGAGCACGAGATGCTCGCGAACCGCCTCGGCGCGCGCGGGGTCAGCCGTAAGAATATCGACGACGGCGCGGCGCTCGGCCGCCTGAACGGCGGCCTGAAGACCCGTCGCCGGGAAAACCAGGACGTGGGAGCCGGCGCCGACACGGGTGGCATCGGCAAGCCAGGCTGCGGAGCGCTCTTGGGCAGAGCGCAAATCCTCGCGGTCGACGGCGGTGGGCTCCGACAGATGGGTGACGTCGACGAAGTGCTCCTTGGCGCCGGAGCGCTCATAGGCCGGCACAGACTCGCGGACCGTCGTGGGCACGCCCGTGGAAAAGATGCCGCCCTGGTGGCTCACGCGATCCCCGGCGTAGAGCTTGACTAGCTCTGTGGGCAGCTCCCCGCCCGTCGCGGGCGATTCGGGCACTGCGGGGGTCTTGGGTGCGTACCCAGCACCGAGCAGGCGCTTGAGGACACACACGAGATGCGCGGAGTCCGGCGTCGTCCACTCGCCGGCGAGGTAGGACTCCGCGAAGCCTACCCAACCGCCGTGCGCGAGGCGGTCGAAGAGCGCGTCGTGCGCGACCCGCAGGTCAGCGTCAGCGCCTTCGAGCACCAGTCCCGCCGCGTCGCAGGCCTGCGCAAACTGAGCCTCCGCGCGCCGGGCACGCCACGCGCCAAAGCGCGCAACGGGCACCTCCGCCACGCCTGGCCACAGCTGCGCATCAATGGCGTCAAGATGGGAATGGCTCACGGTGCCCCTTACTCATTAGAACCGGCGAACGACAGACAATACCCGCCAGTTTAGGCGGCGCAGCACGCCGCAGCGCCCAGGCGGGGCCGCGCGCCCGGAGTATTTTGTGACCTAAACTATGCCGACCAAGGAGCAACCTATTACACTAGACGGGTAGCTAAAACACGGCTTTAAATTTTTCAAGAGAGGTTTTACTCACACATGGCTGAGAACGCTTTCCGTCCCAACGGCGGCCGCCACCACGTCGTCGTTATTGGTGCAGGCTTCGGTGGCTTAAACGCCGTCAAGTCCTTGAAGAACGCTGACGTTGACGTCACGCTCATCGACAAGAAGAACCACCACCTGTTCCAGCCGATGCTCTACCAGGTAGCCACCGGCCTCGTCTCCTCCGGCGAGATCGCTCCGTCCACCCGCCAGATTCTGCGCGACCAGGACAACGCCCACTTCGTCAACGGCAACGTGACGAACATCGACATCAAAGCCCAGACCGTCACCGCGGCCCTGGACGACACCGAGCGCACCTTCGAGTACGACTCCCTCATCGTCGCCGCTGGCGCTGGCCAGTCCTACTTCGGCAACGACCACTTCGCCGAGTTCGCGCCGGGCATGAAGACCCTGGATGACGCACTCGAGCTGCGTGCCAACATCATTGCCGCCTTCGAGAAGGCAGAGCTTACCGATGACCCGGCAGAGCGCGAGAAGCTCCTCACCTTCGTCATCGTCGGTGCCGGCCCGACCGGCGTCGAGCTCACCGGCCAGATCGCCGAGATGGCCAAGCGCTCCTTCAACGGCCAGTTCTCCAACTTCTCGCCGTCGTCTGCGAAGATTTACCTCCTCGACGGTGCACCGCAGGTCCTGCCGCCGTTCGGCAAGCGCCTGGGCCGCAAGGCACAGCGCACCCTGGAGAAGATGGGCGTCGACGTACGCCTCAACGCCATGGTCACCAACGTGGACGAGAAGTCCGTGACCTACAAGGACATGAAGACCGAGCAGGAGACCACCATCGAGGCTGGCGTCAAGATCTGGTCCGCCGGCGTTGCCGCTTCCCCGCTGGGCAAGATGGTTGCCGAACAAGCTGGCGTCGAGACCGACCGCGCAGGCCGCGTCCCGGTTAACGAGGACCTCACCCTGGGCGAGTACTCCAACGTCTACGTCATCGGCGACATGATGGGTCTTAACCGTCTGCCGGGCCTGGCACAGGTCGCCATGCAGGGTGGCGCACACGCTGCCAAGCTCATCGAGGCCAAGCTGGATGAGGAGTCCACTGCCAACGAAAAGGAGGCCTTCGACTACTTCGATAAGGGCTCCATGGCCGTCATCTCCCGCTTCAACGCTGTGGTGAAGATGGGCAAGACCGAAATGACCGGCTTCCCGGCATGGATCGCCTGGCTGGCTCTCCACGTCGCATACCTCGTCGGCTTCCGTTCCCGCGCCATCGTGGCCCTGAACTGGCTCATCAACGCCGTCTCCCCGGTCCGCGGCAACCTCGCAATCACGGACCAGCAGCGTTTGGCCCGCAACAAGATGGGCAAGGACGCGTAAGTCTTCTCTTCCCCATCATTCCCCCGTCTCGCTGTATCGCGAACGGGGGATTTTTATGCCCAAAACCGCGCGCACACCCACCGTGCTTTGTTAGTGTCGAGAGCGCAACATGGGGTGCCAAGGCTCGAAGCCGCGGCTGAGAAAACACCCATTGAACCTGCACTGAGTTAGAGCTAGCGAAGGGATCGTTGTGAACGACGCCGTTATTGGCGCGCCTGCTTCGGCGCGCATTCCTGCAGTACCCCGCGTACTCTCCATCGCCGGAACGGACCCCACGGGCGGGGCCGGCATCCAGGCAGACCTGAAATCCATCGCCGCAGCAGGCGGCTACGGCATGTCCGCCGTGACCGCTCTCGTCGCGCAGAATACCCAGGGCGTGCGCGAGGTCCACACCCCGCCGGTCGAGTTCCTCCGCGCGCAGCTTACCGCCGTGGCCTCAGACGTCACCATTGACGCGGTGAAGATTGGCATGTTGGGCAGCGCCGCCATCGTGGCGGAGGTCTCACGCTTTCTCGACCAACTATCGGACGTGCCCGTGGTCCTCGACCCCGTCATGGTGGCCACAAGCGGCTTCCGTCTTCTCGACCGCGACGCGGAGGCCGCCGTGCGCGAGCTGTGCGCACGTGCCACCGTGGTCACGCCCAACCTCAAGGAGCTCGCCGTGCTCACCCACACGGCCGAGGCCACCACGCTCGAGGAGGCCATCGCCCACGCCACCGCATGGTCCGCCAGCACTCGCACCACCGTCATCGTCAAGGGCGGGCACCTGCGCGGCGACCTCGCCGATAATGCCCTCGTCACCCCGGATGGCGCCGTCCGTCGTGTCTCCTGCCCGCGCGTGGACACCCCGCACACCCACGGCACGGGGTGTTCTCTCTCCTCAGCGTTGGCCACCCGGCTCGGCGCGGGCGACTCGCTTTCCGATGCCCTCTCCTGGTCCACCCGCTGGCTCCACGAGGCCATCTCCCACGCGGCCGCCCTTGAGGTCGGCCAGGGTCACGGCCCCGTCGACCATGGGCACCGCGCCCGCCGCCTCGCGGCGGCGGCTTCCACCGTGCCGGCGCGCTTCTACAGCGATGTCACGAGTACCGCGGCCGCCCCCGCGCCCCACGTTCCCGCTGCAGGCCCGGAGACGGCCCGCCTCTGGGAGCTCACCGGCGACGCCTGGCAGTCCATCACGCAGCTGCCCTTCATCCAGGCGCTCGGTACCGGCACGCTGCGCGAAGAGGACTTCGCCTTTTACCTGGCGCAGGACGCGCAGTACCTCAACCGGTATTCGAAGGCGCTGGCGCGCTTAGCCGGCCTCGCACCGGACGCCGACGCGCAGCTGCATTGGGCCTCGGGTGCCGCCGAGTGCCTCGCCGTCGAGATGTCCCTTCACAAGGATTGGATTGCGCACCACACCACGACGGTCTCTTCTGCAGCGCTCAACGCCCCTTCACGGGTGACAAGCGCCTACACCGACTTCCTCGTCGCCACGACGCACACCGACGACTACGTCGTCGGTGCCGCCGCGGTCCTGCCTTGCTACTGGCTCTACGCTGAGGTCGGCCTCCACCTTGCGGCCCAAAACTCGCCCGAGCATCCCTACAACGCTTGGATCACGCAATACGGCGGCGAGGAATTCCTCACCGGCGTGCGCGCCGCCATCGCGCTCGTCGAAGAAGCGCTCACTGCCGCAGACCCCGCCACGCGCTCGCGTGCCACCCGCGCCTACCTTGCGGCATGTTGGCACGAGGTGGACTTCTTCGACCAGGCTGACCGCCGCTGGTAGCTTCGGCGGCGGCGTGAACGCGCCGGTGAAACTGAGATGCTCGTGAGAAGCGTTAGTTTCTGTGGATAACCGGGCCGATTTTGCCCACTCTATTGGGCAACCGGCGCAGGTTGTCCACAGGAAAACATGTTCCCCTAGCATTGTGTGTTGCGTGCTTTT
>NZ_JBCJKS010000023.1:0-41274 GCF_039822565.1 Corynebacterium sp. SA-MJD20WY100
TACCCACCCCCAAATGTGTTCGTCAATAGTTTCGAATACTCAAATAGGCAAAATAAAAGCCCACCCAAGGGGTGGGCGGGTAGGCCTTAGAGTCCGAGTGCTCGCAAAATCGTGCGCAACTTCGCGGACGTTTCTTCGAGCTCGGCTTGGGCGTCCGAGTCGGCGACGATTCCGCCGCCGGCCCAGGCGCGTGCCGAAAGCCCGTCGCCCGAGACCTCCGCGCAGCGGATGGCGACCATGTACTCGCCATCGCCCGAGTTATCGCACCAGCCGACGGTACCGGCGTAGAAACCGCGGTCGGATTCGGCTGTCTGGATGACGGATTCGGCGGCATCGGTAGGCGTACCGCAAATGGCGGGGGTGGGGTGGACGAGAGCGGCGAGCTCGAGCGCGGTCAAGTGAGGGTCCTTGAGCTTTCCTGCAATCGGTGTGCCCAGGTGCCACATCTCATTGGTCTTCATGAGTTGCGGGGTGTGTGGCGCGTCCAAAGTTTCGCACAGTGGTGAAAGGGTTCGGCGCAGGTGGTCGACCACAAAGGCGTGCTCCTGGAGATCCTTGGGGGAGCGGGCCAAGTCCTGCCCGGCCACAATGTCGCGTGCCTTGTCCTTCTGGCGCGCCGCCGAACCGGCCAGTGGGACGGCGCTTACCGTCGAACCCTGGCGCTTGATGAGGACCTCGGGCGAGGAGCCGACGAGCATGGCGCCTTCGCGGCCTGCCGGGGTGAGGTCAGCGATGAAGCCGTCGCGGTGGTACGACATGTCAATGAGTCGCGCGGCGACCAGTCGGGGGTCGGTGGGCTCGTCGAATTCAATGTCGACGGCGCGCGCGAGAACCACTTTGTCAAGCTTGGACTCCTGAATCGTGGCGATGGCAGCCTCGACGCGACGCAGATGTTCTTCCGGTTCTGGGTCGAATCCGGTGACGCGCGCATTGAGCGTTCCGTTGCGGTAATACGCGTGCGGTTCCAGCGGGCCGTCCTCGCGGATGATGTTCTCCGGCACCGTCAAGGCAGCCCGTGCGCCGCGCTCAAAGGGGAGTGCGCCCACGATCATCTCGACGTCTCCGGACCTGAGTGCTGCGACGGCGGCATCGAGATCGTCAAAGGTCTGCTGGGCACCCTGGGTGCGCACGGAGCCAGTCACGCGAGAAAGTAGGAAGTCTGGCGCGGTAGAAGGGCGTGAAGAAAACATAGACTTACAGCTTACTTCGTGGGGGAATTCTTAAAGAATCGAGCATGTCAGCTGATAAACGAGAAAGAACTGAAACTAAAGTGACGAAAGTGTTTAATGTGAATCTCGTCAAACGTCACCTCGTTGCGCTTGCAGCGACCGCCGCTGTGTCTATCGGCGTTGTGCCCGCTTACGCGCAGGAAGCCCCCGCTCCGGCTCCCGTACAGGAGCGGCCTGCCGAGGTTCCTACCGCCCCCGCGCCCATTGAAACCCCAGCCGATAGCGGGCCCGCCGGTGAGCAACTGGTTCCCGAAGGAGTGCAGGAAGCGACTCCGCCGGACCCCGCTCCCGTGCTTCCGCCCGCGCCCGTCCAGGAAGACCCCACGGTTAATCCTGTCCAGCCCGTCGCCAACGGCCAGACTGTCTCCGTCGACGTCGAACACGAGGGTAAGCCCCGCCGCTACCTGCTGCGCATCCCCGACAATTACAATCCCGATGTCGCCGCGCCCGTCTTCTTTGGTTTCGGCGGCTGGGAAGACAGTCCGGAGGATTTCTCCAGTTACGCCCGCATTGGAGCACGGGTGCCCACGGTGAAGCCATCATCGTCTATCCCGAAGGCTACGAGCGCGCCTGGGAGGCCGCGCCTTACGCCAAGACTCGCGACGGCGAGGAGATCCGCTTCATCAAGCGCATCCTCGACGATATCGACCTCGACTACCGCGTCGATAGGTCCCGCGTCTACGCCATGGGCATGTCCAACGGCGGCGGCTTTACCTCCGTTGCGATGGTTTCCGGCGCCTTCTACAACCCGGTTGAGATGAACTGCGTCGATGCCCCCATGGACACCCTCATTATGCACGGCACCGCGGACAAGATGATGACCTACGACGGCGGGATCCGCCACGAGGCCGGTTACCTGCCCGTTCGCACGGTCCTCGGTGGCTATCTCAACCGCAACCGCTGCGACATGACCTTTATGTCGGAGCCTGCCGCCAGCGGTTCCGAGCGCCTCAACTTTAACGGCTGCCAGCAGCCGGTCAAGCTCCTCAAGGTCCCTGCGGACCACACCTGGTTCTGGGCTCCCGATGCCGCCAACGAGGTCTGGAACTTCCTCTCCGATAAGTACAAGTACGTCGCGCCGCCTGCCGATGCCGCCGTTCCGGCGCCTGCTGAGGCTCCTGCGCCGACGGCGTAGCTCTTACTGCCTAGTCCACCCGTGGAATCACTGTTGTGTTCGCGGGCGTTTCTTCCTTTTCTGGCTGCTTCGGACGGCGTGCGACAAAGAGGAGCAGGCCGACTCCGAAGATGAGGAAAGCGCCGCCAAAGCCTGCGAGCACGCCTGCCCAGAAGTTGGTGGTGTCGCTCGAAGCGCTTGTTGGAGCGATCTGGGCGGGGCGAATGGGGTTGCTCTCGGCGGGTTCCGCTGGAGTCTCGGCTTCCTTGCGCGGAGCTGGGGCTGTGGCTTTCTGGGGCTTGGCAGCCGCAGGCGTAGGAGCCTGGAGCTTCGACGCACCGCCACTATTTCCGGCCTGTGGGCTTGACTTTACGGGTGCGGGGGCTGGTATAGCCGGTACGGAGTTGGCGCGTTCGGTCGGCTCAGCATTCGGAGCGACGTGGGGCGGTGTAGCGCGGGAAGAAGTCGTTTCAGTTGGTGTGGAGGGGTGAGTGCTGGGGGCTGAGGACACTTTGAGGAAGGACTCGGCCTCTTTGTAGGCTTTGTCGAGCTCGCGATCGAGCTTGCCTATTTCTTTGTCGATGCCCTTGATGTCCTTGGCGAGGTTGCGCGGGTTGGTGGATTCCTCCGCGTCCGCAGTCGCTACGCGGAGCGTGAGCGTGTAATCGCCGTCCGCGGAGAAATCGATGTCGATGTCCTCCTCGGAATTCGGAGGGACTGTGGTCTCGTCGAAGCGGGCGGTTCCGGTGCCCTTGGAGTCATCGAGCGTGAGAGTGACGGCATCGGAGGAGTCGTTGGTGACGTGGAGCGTCTTGTCGGCGCCGTCGGTGGTGCGCAGCGAGTTGGAATTGGAAATGGTGAGCGTGGCTTCGTCGCCGTAGCGGGGTGCGGTAGCGGCGAAGGGGACGAGTGCGCTGGTGGACAAAACGGCGGCGGTGACGAGCGCTAGGCGGCGCATGACGAAGTCTCCTTTGCAGTACGGAAAGCGGGAAGCAGAGGGCTCAGCGCCCAGACGAGAAGGAAGCAGGCGGTGAGCACGAGAACGATGGTGGCGCCGGCAGGAAGGTCAATGGCCCACGCGAGATAGATGCCCACGAAGGAGCCGAGCGCGCCGAAGACACCGGCGAGGACGACCGGAATGACCCAGCCCCTGGGCTTCGAGTTGCTGGGGCCGTTCTCCTTCGGGGCTAGCTTCGGTGCAGGCTTCGCGGTTGTCGGCTTGACCTCGTCCGAGGGGTGGGAGTTGTCGAGATCCGCCTTGCAGTCCTTGATCGCCTGGTCGCCAACGGCGAGGGTGAGTGTCTGCGGAGCCGGGGTGATCTTCTTGCCGTCCTTGGTGGTGGTGTCGTAAGTGACATCGAAGGTGTAGACGCCCGGGTGGGAGAACGCCCAGCTCGTATGGGTGTGAGCAGCGAAAGTGGTCTCGATCGTGTGGTCACCCTTGGTCGAATCCATGAGCACTTCCTGCTCTTGGCCAAGATTGCGACTGATGAACAGCTCCCACGTCGCACCCTCCGGGACGGACTTCGGTTCGAAGTTCAGGTTGACGGTTCCGTTGGTCTGCCCATAGTCGAGGGACTGCGTGTTGTAGCCCGGCCAGATGATGTCGTGGTTTTGGGTTTCCGGAAGCATATAGAACTTCTCGCCAACCTTGCCCATGAAGTCGAGCTTCTTATCGCCCATGCGCTTGTTGCGCTTGACGAGAGCGTTGTCGTGGACAGCGAGCACGACGTCATCGAGCGGACGATCGACGACGCCCTTGTCCACGATGGACGTTTCGTCCTTCAACACCGTGGTGAGCTTGTCGCCCTCGCGCATCGCCTTGATGTCCACGTGGCCGTGGTCGAGGAAGTGCTTGCTCGAGCACTTCTTTTCGGGCACAGCCGGTTCGGAAGGCTGCTGATGTGGCTTAGTCTTCGGTGTTGGGGCTGCTGAAGACGCAGTGGACTCGGATTCGGGAGCACTGCCCAAAGTCCCCTTCGCGTCGAAGGTTTCGCCCCGCTGGTAGCTCTTCGCGAGGACGACCGTGCCGGACTGAGCCTTGACGGTCGGGTGGGGGATGACGACAACGCGGGCTTCCTGGCCGTTGTAGAGGTTCTCGTCACCGATCAGGATCTCGCCGTGACCATTGTGGATATAGCCTTCGAAGTCGAGCCCCGCGAATGTGGCGTCACCACCATCGTAGAAACCGCCGCTGATGAATCCGTTGAAGTTCTTATCTTCGGTCTCAACGACGAGCTTGGAGGAGGATTCGCCGTACGGCTCAATGTGAGCGGTGAACTTCGAATTCGTGACGGTCGGCTCTTCCGTGTCTTGTAGCTGGCGCACCGTTGACGCGTCACCGGTGTGGTCGGTCCACGTCTCTGCTGAATCTTTCGAGGTAACAGTGGACTCAGTGCCATGGGTGTACTGCAGCGGTGTCGAGACCCAGCGCGGGCCATCGTCCGGGGTAAATACAGCCTGAATCTGGGAGTCCTTGGGGCCCAAGAATTCGTCCCACTGCGCAGTACCGTCCTTGACGTCCAGATCTGTGAGGAAGTAGCCGTCGATAAAAAGCGTGAGCGTGCCATTAGCCTTGTTACCGGCTTCGAACCTGATTGTCGACAGGTGCTCATCACCTTCCTGGGACCGCTCCGCCTTGGGAGCGATGTGCAAAGAGTAGGAGGCATCGGCAAGCTCGGTGGGGGTGCCGGCCTTAGCTGCGTCGAAGCGCTCGCGCGTGCTCTGAGTCTTTTCTGCCTTGGGGGACTGGCCGCCTACTTGCACTACGGCGACGGTCGGTTGCGAGGCGATGAGCTTTCCGTCCTTGCCGCGCGCGGTGGTGCGGTACGTCAACTCATAACGGCCTGGCTTAGAAAATGCCGTGTAGTTGTGGGTGTGATTTCCTGCGGAGAGCGGAAAGGACTTCGGGGAGTCCTTAGAAGTGCCGAGCATACGGCGTAGGCCAGATTCGGAATCAAAATAGGTAAACAGTTCGACGTTGCCGGGACCATTTACAGAGAGGAGGTCGAGTGACGCGGTGTGATCGCGGAAAGCTTCCGTGGGAAGTCCAGCGTCGGCCCCAAATCCCATCCAAATTGGCTGATGGGATCCCCAGGTAACAGCCGGAGCGGTGTAGTAAGTCTCGCCTGGTGAGCCAAAAAAGTCGAAGAGGCCATTGTCGAGCAGCGTGAACTGGTATTGATTCCGGCCGTCGCTCCCGTAACCTTTTCCAACCCACGCAACAGTACCGTCCAGGGGGGACGTTGTGCCTGAGAACTCGGATTTGAGGACGAACGTGTCGTTTTCCCAAAAGGTCTTCGGCGAGTCGACGTGCGCGGCGGTGGCGACGGTGCGGCCGTCGTCCGGGCCGGCGTGCGCGACGGCGGGGGAGACCAGAGCTACTGCGGTGAGCAGAGCGAGAGAGCGAGAGTGAATGCGAGGCACGAGGGTCCTTTCTTCCTTCAGTTATTTTGGAACGGAGCACACTATAGGTGATGACTTTCATTACCGTTAGTGGCTACCCCCGTGAAATTTTTGTGGCCAGCATTTATTGATAGTTGTTTCCATTACACTTACCCCCGCCTCGTTCTGAGTGTTCGTCCGCGCTGGTCTACCATGGTGGGCATGACTGAGAACGCTAGTGACATTCGGGTTCGATTCTGCCCGTCCCCGACCGGCACGCCCCACGTGGGCATGGTCCGCACCGCCCTGTTCAACTGGGCTTATGCCCGCCACACCGGCGGCAAGCTCATCTTCCGTATCGAAGATACTGACGCCGCCCGTGACTCGGAAGAGTCCTACCAGGCCATCATCGACTCGCTCGAGTGGCTTGGCTTGGGCTGGGACGAAGGCGTCAACGTCGGCGGTCCCGACGGCCCGTACCGCCAGTCTCAGCGCATGGACATCTACGCGGACGTCCTGCAGAAGCTCATTGATGGCGGCTATGTTTACCCGGCGTACTCCACCGCGGAAGAGGTCGAGGAGCGCCACAAGGCGGCTGGCCGCGATCCGAAGCTGGGCTACGATAACTACGACCGCAACCTCACCGAGGGGCAGATCGAGGCTTTCAAGGCCGAAGGTCGCAAGCCCGTGTGGCGCCTGCGCATGCCGGACAAGGACTGGACCTGGAACGATCTCGTCCGCGGCGAGATGACCTTTAAGTCTGAGACTCAACCCGACTATGTGGTAGCCCGCTCCAACGGCGCGCCGCTGTACACGCTGGTCAACCCGGTCGATGACGCATTGATGAACATCACGCACGTCCTCCGTGGTGAGGACCTGCTGTCCTCGACCCCGCGTCAGCTGGCCCTGTATGAGGCGCTGGTCGAACTTGGCATTGCCAAGCAGACTCCGCAGTTCGGTCACCTGCCGTTCGTTATGGGTGAGGGCAACAAGAAGCTGTCCAAGCGTGACCCGCAGTCCAACCTGTTCAACCACCGCGACAACGGCATCATCCCCGAGGGCATGCTCAACTACCTGTCCCTTTTGGGCTGGTCCCTGTCTGCGGAGCAGGACATCTTCTCCGTCGAGGAGCTCATCGCCAACTTCGACGTCAAGGACGTTCTCGGCAACCCGGCCCGCTTCGACCAGAAGAAGCTCGAGGCCATCAACGCGGACCACATTCGCCTGCTCGCTCCGGAGGTCTTCAAGGACCGCCTGCGCGCGTACTTCACCGAGTACACCGACTTCCCGGCCGACTATGACGACGCGAAGTTCACCATCGCCGCGGATCTCGTCCAGACGCGCATCAAGGTGCTCTCGGACGCCTACGACCTGCTCAAGTTCCTCATCATCCCGGATGACAAGCTCGAGCTAGACCCGAAGTCTGCGAAGAAGATCCTCAAGGAGGACGCCGTCCAGCCGCTCGAGGTGGGCATCGCCGCCCTCGAGGGCATCGAGGACTGGACCACCGCCAACATCGAGGCTGCGCTGTCCAAGGCTCTCATCGAGGACTTGGAACTTAAGCCGCGCAAGGCCTACGGCGCCCTGCGTGTTGGCATGTCTGGCCAGCAGGTCTCCCCGCCGCTCTTCGAGTCCATGGAACTCTTGGGCAAGGAGTCGACCATCGCGCGTCTCAAGGCTGCCTTGGCCGTGACGCCGTACCAGGCGCCCGAGGCCTAAGAGCTTGCCGATGCCCCCGCAACCTTCCGGTTGGCGGGGGTTTCGCGTGTTTTAATTGGCGACGACGTATTCCCACTGGGGGTCGGGGATACGTCCGTCGCGCAGCTCGAGCAGTGCCAGGCCATGCGCCATGGCGGTGTAGCTCAGCCCCAACTGTGTATCGTTGTCGGCCATCCAGTGGAAGGGCTCGCGCGCCCAGCCCGGCAAGTCCCCGGGCAAGTATTCGCGTGGGAAGAGTCGGCTCGTCATGAGCTCGTAGAGATAGGGGTTCTCACGGAAATAGTCGCGGTGGGCGGCGAGGACCCCTGTGGCGCCGTTTTCTTCCCATCCCTCGCGCAAATGCTGGCCGTATTCGCTCAGTGCCTCTGTGGCGACGAGGGCCGCGATTTCCTCCATGCCGGAGACGTGCTTGTAGAGACTCGGCGCCTTGATACCGATTTCATTGGCGATGTCGCGAATAGAAATCTCTGGCCACCCGTAGTCCTGTAGGAGCAGGCGGGCGGCGGTGACGATCTCGTCCGTGCGGCTCATGAGCGTATCTTTCTCCCGGCGGGCGATAGATTCTACGCGTGCCCGCGTAACGATGAAGCTAACACAATTAGCCACACGATGTCACCTTGAGAACTTGGCCTGACCTGCCGATTTGTCACACGTGCCGTTCCTGCCTATAGTTATATCTCGTCGCACAGAGCGAGTCACTTACACCGACAAGGTGAAAGAGACAAGCACTTGATGACAATGGCCTATGGTGTAATTGGCAACACAACGGTTTCTGGTACCGTCATTCTAGGTTCGAGTCCTGGTAGGCCAGCAGTGTTCACTGCTGGAACAAGCAGTAACACTAGTTCTATGCCCCGTTCGTCTAGCGGCCTAGGACGCTGGCCTCTCACGCCGGTAACACGGGTTCAAATCCCGTACGGGGTACAAAATAGCAAAAGCCTCCAACTTCGGTTGGAGGCTTTCGTCGTGCGTGGTCTGCCTACTGCGCGGCGTGGTGCTCGCCGACGAGACGCGCGACGTGCAGCGCAAGGTAGCTCACCTCGTCGTCAGTGAGCGGCGCGCCAAGGCGCAGCTCGAGGACGGAGGCGAGGCGGCTGGCGCAGGTTACCGCCTGCGGATGGGACAGCTGCAGGCTGTCTTTGAGAACGCTCATGCCCTCGTTGAGCTGCCGACCTTCGTTCACCCGCACGAAGAAGTAGCGCATGTGCGTGATAAAACGCGCGGCGGAAATGGACTGACGGTCGAGTTCGATGTCAAAGCTTGTATCGATGATGTCGAAGAGCTGCCCGAACACGCCCGTCATGCGGTAGGTTTCCGCAAGGCCGTCTGTGTGGAAACTAGCGTTGACGAGGTGCATGGCGATGGCGACGGCTTCGACCTGCGGCAGGTCGAGCTCGAGCTGCTTGTTGACGCGGGTGAGAATCCGCTCGCCGGCTGCGTACTCAGCGGGGTAGAGGTGCTTGACCTCGGCGGTGAGCGGGTGCGGCTGGGCGGCTGTGGCGGCAACGCGCACCGCAGCGACGCTGAGGTGGTCAGCGAGCGCTACGACGGTGGCTGAGCCTCGTTCCTCGAATTCGGCACGGAGTGCATCATCGGCCGCGGCGAGGAACCTGGGGTCCAGCGCCGCGAGCTGCTGCGCGAGGTTATCGCTGTCGCGCTCATTTTCGGGTCGGAACGTGCGCGTGACTTTATCAGCCTTGACCGGCTGGCCGGGCTTCGCTTGGAAGCCCACTCCCCACCCAGTGAGAATGGCTTCCGCGCCGGTCTCGTCCACCGCGAGGACGACGTTGTTATTGAGCACACGCACGACCTTCATCGCTGCAGATTGCCTCTCTTTGGATGGGAATGGGCGGGACTACTTGGTGAGGGACTCGCCGTTGGTGGCGATGACCTCTTTGTACCAGTCGAAAGACTTCTTCTTGTAGCGATCGAGCGTGCCGGAACCGTCATCGTTGCGGTCGACGTAGATGAAGCCGTAGCGCTTGGACATCTGCGCCGTCGACGCGGAGACCAAGTCGATGCAGCCCCACGTGGTGTAGCCGAGGACCTCGACGCCGTCCTCGACAGCCTCGCCGACCTGGACCAGGTGCTGGTTCAGGTAATCGATGCGATAGTCATCCTCGACGGTGGGAGCGTCGGGGCCATCGACGAGCTTGTCCTTGGCACCCAAGCCGTTTTCGACGATGAACAGCGGTTTTTGCCAACGGTCCCAGTATTCGTTCATGATGATGCGCAGGCCGACCGGGTCGATTTGCCAGCCCCACTCGGAGGCCTCGAGGGTCGGGTTGGGAACGCCACCCACGATATTTCCTTGACCTGCCTTGTCCTTGGCCGGATCAGCGGTTTCGCACACGGACATGTAGTAGGAGAAGGAGACGAAGTCGACCGTGTTGGTAAGGTCGTCACGATCCTGCTCAGTGATATCCAGCTCGACACCGAGGTTCTTGAGCTTGCGCAGGTAGTAACCCGGGTAGTACCCACGGCAGTGGATATCACCAAAGGCAAGGTCATCGCGGCTCTTATCCAGCGCCTTGAGGGCATCCTGCGGATTCGGCGTTAGCGGGTAGCGCGGGACTGCCAGGATCATGCAGCCCACCTTGTTTGCCGCATCAATCTCATGTGCAATCTTAGTGACACGTGCAGAGCCCACGAGCTCGTGGTGGACAGCCTGGTAAAGCTTCTGCGGGCCAATCTCCTCTGGCGTGCCTTCCAGTCCGCCGAAGAATGGGAAGTGGAGTACCGAATTAATCTCGTTGAAGGTGAGCCAGTAGTGCACGCGACCCTTGTAACGCTCGAACACCGTGCGGCAGTACTTCTCAAAGAAGTTGATGACTTCACGGTTGGACCACCCGCCGTACTCGCGTGCGATGGCGAGAGGTGTTTCGTAGTGGCTCAGCGTGACGAGGGGCTCGATGCCGTACTTCTCGAGCTCGTCGAGCACACGGTCATAGAAGCGCAGGCCCTCCTCGTTCGGCTCATCTTCATCGCCGCGTGGGAAGATGCGGCTCCAGGCGATGGAGAAGCGGAAGGTCTTAAAGCCCATCTCACCGAACAGTGCGATGTCCTCGGCATAGCGATGGTAGAAATCGATGGCCTCAAGCTTGAGGTTGTCATCCGTGGGGCTTTTCGTGGGCGGAGTTTGCAAGCCATCGGGCATGACGTCTTGGATGCTCAGGCCCTTGCCATCCTCGCTGTATGCGCCTTCGATTTGGTTTGCGGCGGTGGCGCCGCCCCAAAGGAAATTCTGCGGGAACATGTACGGTTTTCTCCTTATGTTGATTGCTGGAAGGCAGGACGTTGGTGTCCAGCCTAAGTAAGTGCGCGCTACTTTGCCGCGCGGAGGGCAGGTTCGCCCGCGACGACGAGGCCGGGCTGCGCCAGGTGCTCGACCGTGCTGAGCTTCTTCGAATTGGTGAGAATGAGAATGGTCGTGGCCTTGTACCCAGCCTTAGCTACCGCGTCGAGGTCGACGTCGACGATGAGCTGGCCGGCTTGGACGCGGTCGCCCACCTTGACGTGCGGAGTAAAACCCTCGCCGTTCATCTGGACGGTGTCGATACCGACGTGGACGAGTGTCTCGACGCCACGTGCAGACTTGATGCCGAAGGCGTGACCTGATTTAGGTGCGGCGATGACCTTTCCGGAAACGGGCGCAAGGACCTGGCCGTTGGAGGGCTCGACCGCGATGGATTCGCCCATGGCGCCCGAGGCGAAAACCTTGTCTTCGACCTTGTCGAGCGGGATGATCGTGCCGTTGACGGGGATGAGCACTGTGTCAGACGACACGTCCTCTGTTGCGGCAGCCGTGTTGTCGTCGGCTTCAGCGGCCTCGAGTTCGGCTGCGGCCTTCGCAGCCTTGGCTTCTTCTTCACTGCGCTCAGCGCGGGGGAGCAGGATCCAGGTACCGACAAATGCGATGACCATGGCGATAATCGTGCCGATGACGAACATGAGGAAGTTGCCTTCGCCCAGTGCCGCAGGGAATGCGAGCAAGGACGGGAACGTGAAGGAGTTGAAGGACACACCGGCCAGGCCGATGATGATGCCGCCGACAGCACCGCCTGCGACGCCAGCGTAGAACGGGACCTTGAGTGGGAGATTGATGCCGTAAATGGCCGGTTCAGTAACGCCCGCTAAGATGCCGGAGACTGCGGAAGGGCCAGCGAGCTTGCGGCGTGCCGGAAGGTGCGACCGGAGTGCGACAGCGGTAACTGCTGCGGCTTGGGCCATCACGGCCGCCTGGAGAGGTGCCATCATCGCGGAATGGCCCAGGTTGGCGATGTCATTGAGGAAGATTGGGACGAAGCCCCAGTGCAGACCGAAGATGACGAGGACCTGCCAGAAAGCACCGAGCAAACCGCCGGCTAGCCACGGAGCGACCTGGAACAGCCAGGTGACGCCAGCAGAAATCCACGCGGCCAGCTTCATAGTCAGTGGGCCAACCGTGAGCAGCACGATGGGGACCATGATGAGTAAGACGAGGACTGGAGTCATGAAGTTGCGCACCGCGGAAGGCAGAATCTTCTCGCAGTAATGCTGTACGTAGCTGGCCAGCCACACGGTGACGATAGCCGGAATGACGGACGAGCTGTAGTCCATTGCGGTGAGCGGAATGCCGAGAAGCTTGAGGTCAGTGTCAACCGAAGCGAGCCCGATGATGCTCGGGTAGACGAGCGGAGCAACGGTCGCCATGGCGATAAACTCGTTCATCTTGAACCGACGTGCGGCGGTCACTGCGAGGAACATGGGCAGGAAGAAGAACAGGCCGTCTGCGATTGCAGCAAAGACGATGTAATTCGTGGATTCGGTGTCGAACCAGCCCAGGTTTGTCCCGGCAGAGAGGAATGCTTTGACGAGGGCAATGCCGGCGAGGGGCCACAGGATTGGAGTAAACAGCGAAGAAATGAGCTGGATGAAGGCGTTAAATGCGTTGGGCTTTTCGCCATTGTCTTCATCGGTATCTTCGACCGCTGCGCCCTTGGTACCCTTGGCCGCCATACCAGGCAGCGACACCACGGCGTCGTACGCAAACGGCACATCGTTGCCGATGACGACCTGGTGCTGGCCGCCGGCCTTCATGAGGGTAATGACGCTTTCGGTGTTCTCAATCTTGGATTCGTTGACTTTGGACGCGTCTTTGATCTTGAAGCGCAGACGCGTGGCGCAGTGGGTCACGGAGCTGACATTGTCGGCTCCGCCGAGTCCTTCGAGCACTGCCTTGGACAGCGGCTCGAAGTCGGCCTTCGTGGTCATCGTGTACTCCTTGGTGGAAGAGCTGAGTGAAAATGCAAAAAGACCTGAGCCCCACGCGCGCCCTTGAAGGCGAGCGTGTTGCTCAGGTCTTGCCCCGAACTGAACCGGGTTACAATCCGTGTCCCAGCGTTACTGGGAACCTGTCTTTAGGATGCTGCGGAGCGCTCATAAAAGTCAAGAAAAGTGTGGTACTTCACTATCCCAGGGAGACGACGATGAACGAAGAACGTGAGCCGATGAATGCGGCCCCGAGCTGCGTACCCAGTTGGCGCAGCAGCTAGCTGAGCTCGTTCCCGAAGCGTTCAGTGACGGCAGGATCGACATCGCGAAGCTCGGCGAGCTCCTTGGCGCGAATGCTTCCGATGCCGCCGCGCGCTTCGGCTTGTCCTGGACCAGGAAGGCGCGTGCCATGCGCGCGGCACAGCTGCCCACCACCGCCACGCTGCGTACCGATAAGGCCAACTCCAAGGACTGGGAGACAACGGAGAACATCTTTATTGAGGGTGATAACTTAGAAGTCCTCAAGGTCTTGCAGAAGCACTCCACGGCAAGATGATGTATCCGCGCCTGAAGTTGCACGCAACCTGTTTAGCCAAGACGGCGTCATCTTCGTGAGCATCAGCGATGACGAGTACTCGCACCTAAAGAACCGCCTTGACGAAATCTTTGGCGAACTGCTGGCGTGGAATTCTGGACCACCTAGGGGTAATGGCAGACCTTTCGCCCGAACTGGTATGGGGTTACCCCATACCAGGCGGGGTTCGCACGATAGTTTCCTGCACAAAAGGGGGACTGTGGGTGAATACCAGCTATTAGTTTTGCGAAGGTCTTCCCCAGGGGGCTGGCAGGGGTTTAGGCTACGAGTTGTAAGCAGAAAGCGGACAGAAAGGATGCGAATGGACGAAAGTCAAGCGCATTATTACCTAGACGATTTCTCCTCGATGTAGTGCAATAATAGCGGCATAGCCATAATCCACAACTTCTTTTTTAACAACGATTGTACGAAGTACAGGAGCTTAAAAGCACAATGCATAGAGGACGAAACGTCGTCCCGGACCAGCGCCACACAATCTAGCTTCTAGCCCACTTACCTACAGGTTTGCAGCGGAATAACCACTGATTCGATCCGCACCTCGGCTCCGCGAAGCTTAAACGAAGTAGCGCACACACGGTCCGGGATTTTTATTGGTTTTTCTAGGCCTTTGGTTGCCGGACCGTGGATGGATACCGTGCTGCCTGACGCGTACCGTTGAAGTGCCAGCTGTTGCCGCCGTAGCAACAGGCAGATGATTGCGTCGGCCATTGGCTCCGCCCTTTCGCACGTCCAATCGGATGCGTAGGGTCCCATCGTTGCTTGTTCTAGCGCAGGTGCTTGCTGCTGTTGTTGTCGCTGGAGCTCTTGCTGGCGTTCCTGCTCGGTGCGTGCCGTTTCTTCTCGCTGGCGCTGGGCTTAGCGCTCGGAGACGACCTCTGGGTCCTGGCGGATGGTGCAGTGCACCCATCCTCGCGGTTGGAAGGCACACGAGCCAGCATCGACCGGCCAATGGGGCGCGGCCGGCTCACATTCGTCCTGGGGTTATACGGTCCACGCAGGAACCACTCGAAACCGTAGTCAGCTTGGTAGGGGATGGTCGGATCCAGGTAGCTCGGCTCCTGTTGGCACGTCGTGCGCTCCTGTGGGGTCGGGTAATCGCGCTCGGTCGCGCGATCCGTGGTCGTATGGCGCGTTGTCGTGCGCTTGGTAGTTTTCGACGGTGTCGAGCTCGTTGCTGTAGGGGACTCTTTGACCGTGGTGATCTAGGCGGCCGTGACGGTGACGGGGTCCGAGTCGCTGGACGAGCATCCAGCAAGGGCGGCGGCGGCCGCACACGGAGAGATAGAGATGGAGAAGAGAGATTTCACAAGCTGGAGCCTATCGGCGTGGAGAGATTGGTGATACACCTTTGCATAAAACACTCGATTTTTGTGCTGTGAACTGCGGATTTGTTGGATTGAGGGCGCGTCGTTTACTCTTATGAAGTCCGCAGCGAGCACCGCTTGTTGCATAGACCGCGCCCCGTTCGTCTAGCGGCCTAGGACGCTGGCCTCTCACGCCGGTAACACGGGTTCAAATCCCGTACGGGGTACAAAGTAGAAGCCTCCAACTTCGGTTGGGGGCTTTTGTCATGCGATGCGAGAATGAAGCTCCCTCGACTATTGTCGGGTGCTATGAACATCCGCCCTGTCACTGAGTCTGATATTCCTGCCTCCGCTGCCGTGTTGGCGGCGGCCTTTGCGAACGACCCGTCTTTCGCGCGGGTGGTGGGGGACTTCGACGCTCCGCGGGAGGCACTCGACGCGTTGTTCCAGGCGCAGCTGCGCACGCAGTATGTTCCGCGCGGCGTGGCGGATATCTGTGAAGACGAGGACGGGGAGGTGCTCGGGGTAGCGCTCTGGGAGCGCCCGGGAATGTCGTTTGGGGCGGGATCGTATGTGCGGCTGGCGAGCGAATTGGCGCGCGTCTTTGGCACCGGTTTGGTCAAGCTCGCGGTGGGCGAAGCACAAGCGGCGAAGTACCATCCGGAATTCCCGCACTGGTACCTCTATACGCTCGTGGTGGAGCCAGGAGCGCAAGGCCAAGGCATTGGTTCTCAGCTGCTGGAGCATGGATTGACGCGCGCAGGAGACGATGCAGTGTATCTGGAAGCTACGACGCAGGGGTCGGCGCGGCTGTATACGCGGTTGGGGTTTGTCCCGCTCGGGGAGATCCCCAGCAAGGACGCAGGCCCCAACGAACTGGCCATGTGGAAGCCGCCGGTGGTCTAGCTCGCCATGACCTTGGTGCTCTCAATCGCCGCGGAGAGGCGGGCGTGGTAGCCGTCCATGAGCCGGCGCAGCCAGAGGCCGAGGACGAGCGCGGGGATGGTGAAGAGGACCAGCAGACAGAGTTCGCGCCACAAATCGCCCTCGTAGGAGCCAGCAATGGCGGCGCGCAGCGCACTAATTGCGTGCGTCGCGGGCAGCCAGGGGCTGACTTTCTGGAAGAACTCCGGCAGTAGCGGCAGCGGATACGAGCCGCCGGCGCCGGAGACTTGGATGACGAGGAGGACGACGGCGATGGCCTTGCCCGCGTTGTCGAAGGTGACGACGAGAGCGTAGACAAGCAGCATAAATACGAGTGCGATCACCCAGCCCACGACGATGAGTTGTATGGGGTGCTGTGGGGCGATTTCGACGAAGAAGATAAGACCCGTCGTCACGAGCGTGGACTGGACAAGTGCGATAAGCGCGAAGGTGAGAAAGCGTCCGAAGAAGATGGCGTTGCGGCTCATCGTAGTCTCGCCGCGGCGGTAGATGCGCTCCGCGTTGGTGTAGATGAACACACATGCAATGAGCGCGCCCACCCACAAAGCGAGCGTGGTGTAGAAGGGCGTCATCGCCGCGCCAAAGGACTTGACGGCGAAGACGGGCTCACGATCCAGCCCCAGCGGCGAGGCTAGGCGCGAGGCGGTAAGCCCCGGATCGTCGCCGACGACGCGCGCGAGCTTATCCAAGTCGCCCGTCTGGCGGGCGTCATCGAGCGCGGAATTGATGCGGTCGAACTCGGCCGACTGTGCGGCGAGTTTGTCCGCGAGCGCGCCTACTTCGTCACGCGAGGATTCCAGGCGTGAGGCCAGTGAGTCGGCACCCGCGGCATTCGCGCGGGCGGCATCGAGATCGGCACGCACCGTGGCGACGTCGTCGGCGACGGCCGCGATGGACTGAGACAGCTCAGCGACCTGTGGCTTGAGATCCGTGGTGTAGCTCGTGCGGGCGTCCTCGACCGCACGCGAGGCGCGATCCACGGCGTCGCGGGCGCGTTGTGCCGCGGCCGAGGTGTCCCGTGCACCGGTCTCAAGGGCGGTGGCGGTCGTGTCCAAAGAGTCGGCCAGCGCGCGAGCCTGGGCGGCGGCGGAATCGAACTGCGTGGTGGGCAGGGCCAGGCCGGCAAGCGCGCCGCGCGCGGTGTCGAGGCCTTTCGCCTGGGATCGGACCTGTGTGGCAAGGTCGTGGAGCTCATCCGGATTGAGCGCGTTGGTGCCCGTCGCGTCGTCGAGGCGGGCGCTTACCGTGCCGAGGCTGGAGGAAGCAGCGGTGAGTGCGGAAGAGAGGGCATCGGCAGACTCGCGCAGCGTCGCGTCGAGATTGACGGGGGAGGATGACTGCGTGGTGGGTGCAGTGGAATCACTCGTATTGGCGCGCGCGAGCAGCGAGTCCGCGCTCGTGGCCAGGGGAATCGCGCCATCGATAAGCCCGGTGAGCGAGCGGACGGTGGCGGAGGCCGAGTTGAGGCGCCCGCCCGTGGTCTGCACGCGCGACTGGATGGTATTGAGCGCCGATTGCGTGTCCTCTTCGTTGAGATAGTCATCGAGCGAGGACAACAAGCCCAGGCCCACGCTTGAGAGCACCTCGGCGAAGCTTTCGTCGATATTAGTAGTCACGCCGGTCGCGACCTTCGAGGTAATCGAGGAGCTCAGCGCGTTCTTCTTTTGGTTGGTATAGAGGTCGAGGCGGGTGGGCTCGGCGCCGTCGAGGTAGAAGGTGAGCATGTCGTCGCTGAAGGACTCGGGTAACACGATGGAGGCGTAATAGTCGCCGGACCTCGTGCCCTCCACGGCGTCAGCGCTGTCGGTGATGACCCAGTCCACGGAGTCGTTGCGCGCGAGCTGGGAGAGGACTTGGTCGCCCAAGTTGACGTTGAGCTTTCCCACATCCGTGGTGTGGCCCTTGTCGTTGCTGGCCACCGCGATGCGCAGGTTGCTCGTGTTGCCAAAGGGATCCCACGAGGCGAGCACGTTGAACGTGGTGAAGATGAGCGGGATGATGAGCACGCCAAAGACGATGAGCGCCGTGATGGTGTTCGTGCGGATGGCGCGCAGGTCGTCGCGCAGGATGGTCAATGCGTTATGCATGGGTATCGCCCTCCGGCAGGGATTCGGCGCGCAGATGGCGGCGCAGTTCGTCCTCTGGCAGGCGCGCGAGGTCTTCGGCGCGGGCTAGGGATTGCTTGACATATTCGAGCGTGAGGATGACGCCGAGGGCTATGAGCGTGACGAGGAGCGAGAGTCCGAAGTAAAGCGCCTTGTTGCCAGCATCGAAGTGCGCGATGACGCCGAGGGCGACGATGAGAAGGAACCCCGCCGCGATGGTGATAGTGACGACCTGCGCGTAGTGCCCGCGCACGCCGCGCCAGCGCCCTCCCAAGCTCGCGGTAAACGCCGTGCGGTCCTGGAGAACCACGAGGAGGTCCGCCAGCTTGTAGCGCGAGCCTTGCGCGTGGATTTCCTCGTGCGTGATGAGGCCGCCCGCGGCGAGTTCCTCGTTGACCATCGTGTTGACGTGGGCAAGGCGGCGAGACAGGATGACGCCCGCGATAAAGGCGACAAGGGCCATGCCAGCGAGCGCTGCGAAGTCGCGCCAATAATGCAGGCCGTAAAAACCGCCCACGGTCTCGCGCATCATGGAAATACCGTAGCTTAACGGCAGCCAGGGGTAGAGCTCGCGGAAGAAGCTGGGCGTCATTTCGATGGGATAGAGCCCGGACGCGCCGGGGATCTGGAGGAAGGCGAGCACGACGGCGATGACGCGCCCGATGTGCCCGAACGTCGAGACGAGGAAGAAAATGATGGACAGGTACGCCAGCGCGATGAGCGCGGCGGTCGCCACGTAGGCGGCGGGGGAGACGGTCTCGACGCCGAACGCGAGGTTGCCCACGGAGACGATGAGCGCCTGGGCTACGGCCATGATGCCGAGGAAGAGGTACCGCGCCGCATACGCCTGGCGCACCGTGCGTGCCCCGTCGACCTCTGAGCGGTAGATGATGAGCAGCATGAACGCGCCAATCCACAGCGCGAGGTTGGTAAATAGCGAGCTCATGCCCGAGCCATAGTGGTCGACGGGAAAGACCGAGTGGCTATCGACCTGTGCCGGCGCGGCCAGGAAGCTCGACACAGCGACGGTATCGAGACCGCGCACGGTGGTGAGCGCTTTATCGTTGTTCGCATCCTGCGTGAGCGCCAGGATATCCGTCCGCGCTGTACGCAGGGTCGACTCGATGTCGCCCAGGTCTGCATCAAAGGAGGCGAGCACCTGGTCCGCGCCCTGCAGCTGCTTTCCGATGCCCCCAATCAACTCGCCAGCCTGCCCCACCAGCTCCTCCTGTGCGTCAAGCCGCGCGCTCAAGCGCGCGGTGGTGGACTCAACTCCGGCGAGCGCCGCGTCGATGCGCGCCGTGCCATCCAACCCGACTTGGGCGTCTTTCGCCTGCGCGACCGCGTCGTCGAGGGCGCCTGTCGCGGTGTCGAGCTCGTCAAGGCCGCGTTGCGTGTCGCCGCGCAGCCGGTCGATGCTGTCCACGGTCACCGCCGCTTGGTCATGCGTCGCCCGCAGATCGCCAGTGAAGTGCTCGGGCACGATATCGAGCAGTACGCCGGTCTGGTCGCGCAGCGTCGTGGCCGCGCGGCTCGCAGCATCAAGGCCGCCCAGCGCCCCGCGCAGCTCGCCCGTAAGCGTGCCCACCGTAGCATTCGCAGCGGCCGTGCCGTCCGCGAGCGCCTTCGTGCCTTCGACCCGCGCGTCGGTGAGGCTGCGGCCGGTCTCGTCTGCGGTCTCCCGGATGCCTGCGGAAAGGGAGTTGACGCGGGTGAGGGAGGAACGGGCATCGGCAAGCGTGGCGCTGACGTCGCGCAGGGTCTGCTGAGTTTGCGCGACCTTGGGCTGGGCCGCGGCAAGCTCGTCGCGCACGCCGGCGAGGGTGCCATGCGCATTCTCCAGCGAGTCCGCAGTCTCGCCGAAGTTGCCCGCCGCGCTGTTTCCCGCATTCGTGAGCTTCGTGCTTAGCTCGCCACCTGAGTCGCGCAGCTCCGAAGTGACGGCCTGCGCGACGGAGTCTTTAAACGTCTCGCCGATGGTCTCCTCGAGCGTCGAGGCGCCCGTGTCCGTGATTTTGGGGGCCACCGCATTGAGCTTCTCGTTGACCTCGTAGCGTAGCGTGGGCTGGTGATACTCGCCCTCGAAGAGGCTCACGAAGTCCTGGCTGAATTCGGCCGGGACCGTGACAGAAGCGAAGACGTCGCCGCGGCGCACGGCCTCGGCCGCCTGGTCCGCGTCCATGAATTGCCAGCCCAGCTTGTGGTTGGCGTGCAGCTTGTCCACGAGCTGTCCACCCACGTCGAGGTGGCCCGTGAGCTCCGAGTCCGCGCCGCGGTCCTCGTTGACCACGGCGACCGGGAGGTGCTCCGTATTTTCATAGGGATCCCAAAAGGCGCGCACGTTGAACCACGAGTAGAGCGCCGGCGTGACAAGGACGCCGATGGCGATGATCCATACCGCAGGCGTGCGCCACACGCGCGCGAGATCTCTGCGGACGATTGACCAGATTGTTGACACGGCGTAAATGGTAACACTTCCTCCGCTTAAGGCCTGTCTTGGATATGGACAATGACGGCGAGTGTTGCAGACCCCGTAAAGTCCTGGGCAGTCTCATATTCGCACAGATTAGGGGCGGTATCTCGCAGGGCGTGGCCGTGCCTCTCGCGCGCTGGCGTTGCTTTACTCCCTACCGACTCAACGAGGGCAATCGAGTAGTAGAGTTTTTCAATTACGCGCGCGTAGCGCGAGCATGGGGACCAATGTGTGCTGCATGACGACCGTACGAAACCGTCCCTAGTTCGGATATCGATACCTCGATTCTCGCTGCGTTGCAGGATGCCACAGGGGCGCGCGAACATTATTCCGACATTTCGGACGAAATTCTGGTGCGGTGTTGTCGTTGTGGCTGCAGGCCTCGTCGCGGCCAGTTGGTTCTTAGGGCTGCACAAACTGTGTGTCGAATGGGTACGAAGCAGACGTCTCAGCTGCGCTGAGCCCAGAGAGGAATCCACGGCCGTCCAAGAATAGGAACCAAGAATAGGAACGAGGCCTTCGCCGGAATGAACCGGTGAGGGCCTCGAAGGCGGCGACGTAGTTTTAGTGCTCGTCGTAGTGGTCGCCGTGGGCGGCGTGGCGGTGACCATCGTGGATGTAGTCGACGTGGTCGCCGTGGGGGATGGCGACGTGGCCGCAGCCCTCGCCGTGGACGTGGCCAGCATGGTCCTCAGCGGCGACGTGCTCGGAGGTTTCGCACTCGTCCCAGTGGCCTTCGTGCAGGCGGTGGATGTGGCCCTCGTGGACGTAGTCGGTGTGGTCGCCGTGCTGGAAAGCAACGTGGCCGCAGCCAGTGCCGTGGGTGTGGGTGTGGGCTTCGTGAACTGCGTGTGTCATGATGTGACTCCTTATCCTTGGTGCACCGAAGAAGTGCAAGTGCAGGTGGGGTGGACGCCCTGCCTGCGTGTTTTCATTACATTTTCAGTAAACCCCATTTTCATTTCGTTTTCAATTGCGGGAGAGTGTCGTAAGTATGGCGTTTGTCACAGTCCAGGTGGGGGCGACGGCGAGAACATGCGTAGGCCATGCACTAGGGTCACAGGGGTGAAGATTTCTCGTCGCCTCAAGCCCCTGTCCGTCTCCGCTGCTGCTGTTCTCGCCGGCACGCTAGGGACCGCGCCGCTCGCGAACGCTGCGGCGCCCGCTATTGCCACGCAGGGCCACATCGTTCAAACCTCCGACGGGACGACGTGCACCATCGGCTACGTCGAAGGCAATCGTGCGTGGACGGCCGCCCACTGTGGTGTCAACGGCCAGGCTGTCTACAACGAGTATGGTTCGCACATCGGTACGCTGCGTTACTTCCGTGAGGAGGGTGCGACCGGCCAGGATATCGCCTATATTCAGTTCGCGGCGGGCACGGTCTCTGGCGGCAACCCGGTCTCGGGGGACGGTATCGGATTCAAGCCTGCGGATGGCAACGGCATTTGCATCACCGGCCGTAACTCGCCGGAGAACTGCGGCACGGTCGTGCGGCGCCCCATGCAGACGGCGGGAATTTACTCGTCGACGGAGCTCTTTAAACAGCACGGTGACTCGGGCGCGGGCGCGTACGTGAAGGGCCAGCCGGGTGTGGTGGGTATCTACTCGGGTACCGCGACGTTTATCCAGGGCGGCAAGCGTCGTGCGTACGAAGACATTGCGTACTTCCCGTCGCCGCAGGAGCGCGCCGGGCTGCCGCAGGGCTACGTGCCGCGCAAGCCCGACCTCGTGCGCCGGGCCAACACAATCTTCGACGTTCCGGCGCTCTACTTCCGCGCGTACCTCGAGCCGGCGGAGGCCATCCTCGCGCTCATCATGGGCGGTTTCAGCCCGGCGGACTTCCGTGGCCTCATGGCAACGCTCGGCATTACTGGCGTGACGATTTAAGGCGGGCTGCATGGAGATTCTCACTCCGCGTCTTACGCAGGCGCTCAACGTTGCCACGCGTGCCCACGATGGGCACTACCGCAAGGCGACGGATATTCCGTACACCTCGCATCTCTTTGGCGTCATGTACCTGGCGAGCAAACAGGGGCTTTCGGCAGACGTGGAGGAAGACGTGCTCATCGCATGTTTGCTCCACGACACGCTGGAGGATGTCCCAGAGAAATACACGGCCGAGCAGATGGAAGCCGATTTCGGCCCGCGGGTGCTCGACATTGTGCTGGGCGTGACGAAGGATGGCACGCTGGGGGACTGGCAGGAGCGCTCGGATGCGTACCTTGCGCACCTGCGTGAGGCCTCGTACGAGTCGGTTGTCGTGTCGGCGTGCGACAAGCTACATAACTTGAGCTCCATCCTTGCTGACCATGAGGTCCTTGGGGACGAGCTGTGGCCGCGCTTCAACTCGGGTAAGCAGCGCCAGCAGTGGTGGTACCGCGCGGTCCTCGAGATTGTCGAGCAGCGCGCACCGGAGCTGCCCTTGCTTGTGGAGTATCGCGCGAAGGTGGAGCGGCTCGCCGCGCTCTAAACGCCGTTAGAGCAGCGCGCCGAGCCGCTGGGCGGCATCGGAAAGCAAGGTGGCGTATTTATCCGCAGGGGAGGGGCGGAAGCGCTCGGCCGAGCCGGAGATGGAGAGCACGGCCATGAGCGTGCCCGCCGCGTTGAGGACGGGCGCGGAGATGGAGGCGAGGCCAGCCTCGCGTTCCTCGATGGACTCGGAGTAGCCGAGCTCGCGGGCCTTATCGACGTCGGCTTGGCTATAGAGGGCATCGGGAATCTCAATGTCTTCAAACGCCGCGATAATGCGCGCCGCGGAACCGGAGTTAAGTGGCAGCTGGCGGCCGGCTGGCACGACGTTGTGGAGGCCGTGTGAGGGTTCCTTGGACGCAATGCACGTACGCGTATCACCGGTGTGCTGATACAGCTGAATGGATTCACCGGTGGTTTCGAGCAGCTGCTCCATGATGGGGGTAGCTGCCTCGATGAGGTGGTCGCGGTTGCCGGGCAGGGCGGGGCCGGCGGTCCAGCGCCCGTCTGCGGTGCGCGTCAAAATACGGTGCGCCTCCAGTGCGGTGGCCAAACGGTGTGCGGTGGCGCGGGGCAGGCCCGTCTCTTCACACAGGTCGCTGAGTGATGAGGGGCGATTGGTGGCGGCCATCATGATGGCAACTGCTCGATCCAATACCTTGATTCCAGAAACTGCGCTATACTCTCCCATATAGTGAAATTTACGTCCCAATTAATGAGATTTCAAGTGGAGTGATTGAAATGTCGGAAAAGCTGACGCTGGCAGAGAAGGTATGGCGCGATCATATCGTGACGAAGGGTGAGAACGGCGCACCGGATCTCATCTATATCGACTTCCAGCTCCTGCACGAGGTCACCAGCCCTCAGGCCTTCGACGGCCTGCGTATGGCCGGTCGAAAGATGCGCCACCCCGAGCTGCACCTGGCCACCGAGGACCACAACGTCCCGACCATTGGGATCAAGACGGGCAACTTGCTCGAAATCAAGGATGAGACCTCCCGGACGCAGGTCTCCACGCTGCGCAAGAACTGTGAAGAGTTCGGCGTGCGCCTCCACTCGATGGGTGACGAGCAGCAGGGCATCGTCCACACAGTGGGGCCGCAGCTGGGCATTACCCAGCCGGGCATGACCATCGTGTGCGGCGACTCACACACTTCGACGCACGGCGCCTTCGGCTCCATCGCCATGGGTATCGGCACCTCCGAGGTCGAGCACGTCATGGCTACGCAAACACTCTCGCTCAAGCCGTTTAAGACGATGGCCATCGAGGTTTCCGGCGAGTTGGCCGAGGGCGTTTCCGCCAAGGACCTCATCCTGGCGATCATCGCGAAGATCGGTACCGGCGGTGGCCAGGGGCACATCATCGAGTACCGCGGCGAGGCCATTCGCAAGCTGTCTATGGAAGCCCGCATGACCATCTGCAATATGTCGATCGAGGCTGGCGCCCGTGCCGGCATGGTCGCTCCAGACGAGACGACCTTCGATTATGTCAAGGGCCGCGAGTTCGCCCCGCAGGGCGCCGACTGGGACGCCGCCGTCGAGTACTGGAAAACCCTGCCCACGGACGAGGGCGCGGAGTTTGACACCGTCGTCCACATCGACGGTTCCTCTTTGACGCCGTTCGTCACCTGGGGTACGAACCCCGGCCAGGGTGCCCCGCTTGCCGATGCCGTCCCGGACCCTGCGTCCGCACCCGACGACAACGCCAAGGCCGCCATCGAGAAGGCGCTCAAGTACATGGATCTGGAGCCGGGCACGCCGCTGCGTGACATCAAGATCGACACGGTCTTCCTGGGCTCGTGCACCAACGCCCGTATCGAGGACCTCCGCGCGGCCGCTGGCGTGCTCAAGGGCCGTCACATCGCTCCGGGAACCCGCATGATGGTCGTCCCGTCCTCCGCGCTGGTCATGAAGCAGGCGGAGGAGGAAGGTCTCGATCAGATCTTCCTCGACTTCGGCGCCGAGTGGCGCACCGCTGGCTGCTCGATGTGCCTGGGCATGAACCCGGACCAGCTCAAGCCAGGCGAGCGCTCCGCGTCCACGTCGAACCGTAACTTTGAAGGCCGCCAGGGCCCGGGCGGCCGCACGCACCTCGTCTCGCCGCTCGTTGCTGCCGCGACTGCCGTGACCGGCCACCTGTCCTCGCCCGCTGATTTGCCCGCCGCCAACTAAAAGGAGAAAGCATCATGGAAAAGTTCGTTACCCACACCGGCACCGGTGTCCCGCTGCGCTACTCCAACGTCGACACGGACCAGATCATCCCGGCTGTCTACCTCAAGCGCGTCACGCGCAGCGGCTTCGACGATGGCCTCTTCGCCAACTGGCGAAAGGACGAGAACTTCATCCTCAACCAGGAACCCTTCAAGCACGGCTCCGTGCTCTTCGCTGGCCCAGACTTTGGTACCGGGTCCTCGCGTGAGCACGCCGTCTGGGCTCTCAACGACTACGGCTTCAAGGCCGTGTTCTCGCCGCGCTTCGCGGACATCTTCCGCGGCAACTCCGGCAAGGCCGGCTTGCTCACCGGCATCATGAGCCAGGAAGATATCGAGCTCATCTGGAAGCAGCTGGAGGCCGGCGACACCGAGGTCACCGTCGACCTCGAAGCCCGCACCGTCACCGTGGGCGGCAACGTCTACACCTTCGAAGTGGATGATTACGTCCGCTGGCGTCTTATGGAGGGCCTTGACGACATCGGATTGACCCTGCGCGACGAGCAGGCCATCACCGATTACGAGGCCACGCGCCCGGCCTTCAAGCCAGCCGTCTGCTAAGGCGCATGCGGGAAGGGATCCCCTGGGATCCCTTTTTGCTGTTTTGCCGCGAAAAGCGCCGCTTTGTGCGTCGGGGAGTCTCGGCAGTGTATGGCCAAAGCCTTGCGCCTCGACTCTCAAGGCCGTTCATGAAAACTCTCGATGTCCGCCCCTATCGGTTCTCCGATGTTCTCGCCCAAATCACGGGCGTTGCGGCCGGACTCGCCGTCCCGCTCGTCGTGTTCCGCCAAACGCTGGACAGGGGCGCCACGGGCATCGTAAGCACGGTCTCCGGCATCGTGTCGATGGCGGGCGCCGTCGCGGATAGGTACCCCCGCAAGCCGGTCATCATCGGATCGTGTTTTCTCGCAGGGCTCCTCGCATTCGGGCTTGCGTGGTCGGCGCTGCCGGGGAATTTTAGCGTCGGACTCTACGGCGCGCCGCTGTGCGCTTTCATGTTCTGCTATTCCATAGGCCAAGCCTGCGCGGACCCGTCGCTGCCACAGCTCGTTGCCGAGGAGGATATCGCTGCGGCACAAGGCTTCATTCAGGCACGCATGCAGTGTGCGGGTCCTATCGGTCTTATTCTCGGCGGGGCGCTCGCGACGCGCTTTATTCAGCGGACCTTGGCCTTCCGCACTCTCATGCTCGTCAACACGGGCTTCCTCGCCGCGGCGTTGGCGTGTGCGGCGCTCGTGCACGATTCGCTCGCCGTCGTCGTCCCGCTGGGTATCGCGGTGCTCTTCGCGCCGGCGGCGGGCGCAGTCATCTACGCCAAGCTCGTCGAGCTCATCGACGAACACGCCTTCGGCCGCGTGACCACCATCCAGTCGACGACGGTGACCACGCTCAGCGGTGTGTGGAACACCCCTCTCGGCTACATCACGAGCGCGTGGTCCTTCCTCGCCGGCTTCTGGGCCTGCGCGGGCCTCGCGGTCCTAGGCTTCGCGACGACCTTCCTCTTTAACTCGGCGGTGGCGCGCGCTAGCGCACCGGCAGCGGACTCGGCAGGTAGTCAGCGCCCGTGAGCTCGCCGCCGTTGAAGGAGAGCACCCACACGGAGGACTTCTTCACCTTGATGTCGTCGAGGGCGTCCTGCATGAACTTAGGGTTGAGCTTGCGGATGACCGCGGGGATGGTCTCGCCCTGGCTTACAACCACGGAGACACCGCCGCGGTCGATGATCTTCTCGAAGGCCTTGAACGCGGCCTTCTTATCGTCGAGCCAGGCCTCGTCGCCGAGGAGCACGTCGCGGTGGATAGGCAGGTTGAGCTCGGCCGCGAGAGGTGCGGCGGTCTGCTCGCAACGGTCAGGCTTCGCGGAGTAGATGGCGGTGGGGTGGTAGGGCAGAAGCATGGGCACGAGCATCTCGGCCTGACGGCGACCTTTCTTATCCAACGGGCGCAGGTTATCGTCGCCGTGCCACTTGCTGCGCTCGTGGGCGCGAGCGTGGCGCACGTAGAGGATGCGCGTGGTCGGCGCGTGCTTCAACCGCTTCTCCGCCTTGTCGAGCACCTGCGTGTCCACCTCGTAGGTGAGCAGTTCGCGGGCTTCCTCGAAGGAGAGCCAGCGGATCTCGTCGACCTCGGCGTTCTTTTCGAATTCGCCGCCGAGCACCTGGCCCATCCAGTAGTAGACGACCTTCGTGCGGCCCTGCACCGGGTAGGTCACCTTGCCGATGAGCTTGCCCAGCTTGACGTCGTAGCCGGTCTCTTCCCAGATTTCGCGCGCGGCGGTGGCGCTGAGGGACTCGCCCGGGTCGACCTTGCCCTTGGCCAGGGACCAGTCGTCGTAGTGCGGGCGGTGAATGACGGCGACTTCCGCGTTGTTGCGCTCGCCGCGCCAGAGCACCGCGCCGGCGGCGAGCGTCGTGCGCTTGAACTCTGCGGCGGGGTCGCGGGGAACGGCCTGGTAGCGGCCAGTGATGAGCATCTCCGAGGCCAGGTCCTTGTCGTCTTCGTGCATCTTCTTTTCAGAGACCATGCCCGTTGCTCCTCCACTAGGGTTGGGTACATCTTTTAGCGTCTAACGTCTTCTATTTTTACTCACGCCCGGCGCGCACGCAGAACTGCCCCGCCCACGTGTCCTAGGATATGAGGGCAACGCACAGACAATGAGAGGGGAAACAATGGTCAACGTCGCTGTCATGGGCGCCGGTTCCTGGGGCACCACGCTGGCGAAGGTCTTCGCTGACGCCGGCAATGAGGTGCGCCTGTGGGTTCGCCGCCCCGAGCTCGCGGAGACCATCGCGACCACCCGCCGCAACGCGGACTACCTGCCGGACGTCGAGCTTCCGGCCGGCGTGACCCCGCTTACCGATGCCGCCTCGGCGCTCAGCGCCGCCGACGTCGTGGTCTTTGGCATTCCCTCTCAGTCCCTGCGTCCCAACCTTGAGGCGTGGGCCCCGCTCCTGCCCGAGGATGCGACGCTCGTGTCCATCTCCAAGGGCGTGGAAACCGCGACGCTGAAAAGGATGAGCGAAGTCATCGTGGACGCGACGGGGGCACGGACAAGCCGGGTGGCCGTCTTGTCCGGGCCGAACCTGGCGAAGGAAATCGCGCAGGAGCAGCCCGCCGCGACCGTCATCGCGTGCGCGGACGAGGAGCGCGCGAAAGCCGTGCAGGAGGCCATCGCGACGTGGTACCTGCGCCCGTATACGAATACGGACGTCGTGGGTGCGGAGGTAGGCGGCGCGTGTAAGAACGTTATCGCGCTGGCGTGCGGTATGGCCACCGGCCGGGGGCTGGGCAACAATACGCTGGCGACGCTCATTACGCGAGGCCTGGCGGAAATCACGCGCCTGGGCGTCAAACTCGGCGCGGACCCGCGCACCTTCGCGGGACTTGCGGGCTTGGGCGACCTGGTCGCGACGTGCTCCTCGGAGCTGTCGCGTAACCGCACCTTCGGTTTCCGCCTGGGCCAGGGCGGCACGCTGGAGGAAGCCAAGGCCGCGACCAACGGCCAGGTCGCGGAGGGCGTGACCTCGTCCGAGTCCATTTTCCGGCTGGCGCAGGCCGTCGGCGTGGAGATGCCCATCACGCAGGCGGTCTATGGCGTGTGCCACCGCGGCGTGCCCGTATCCGACATGGTCGTGGCCCTCATGGGGCGCACCACGAAGCCGGAGTAAGATTCCACCCCATGACGAATAAGACCCGCGTCGCCGTTGTCTACGGCGGCCGCAGCACCGAACACTCCATCTCCTGCGTCTCTGCCGGTGCCATCATGGCGAACCTGGATCCGGAGCTCTACGACGTCGTGCCGGTGGGCATCACCCGTTCCGGCGCGTGGACCCCGGGTTCGCGCGAGGGCCTGAAGATTGAGGGCGAGACGCTGCCCGAGGTCGTCATGGGCGATGAGCTTACGCTCTCGCTCAACCCGGCGACGCGCGGCCAGATTCACAACGTGACGACCGGCGAGCTCTACGCCACCGTCGACGTCGTCTTCCCGGTTCTCCACGGCCCCTACGGCGAGGACGGCACCGTCCAGGGCCTGCTTGAGCTCACTGGCCTGCCTTACGTCGGCCCGGGCGTGCTCGCCTCCGCGGCCGGCATGGACAAGGAGTTTACGAAGAAGCTCGCCGTTGCCGAGGGCCTGCCCGTCACCCCCGAGGTCATCTTGCGCCGCGGCCGCTCCGAGCTCACCGAGGCCGAGAAAGCCACCCTCGGCCTGCCGGTCTTCGTCAAGCCCGCGCGCGGCGGCTCGTCCATCGGCATCTCCAAGGTCTCGGACTGGTCCGAGCTGCCCGCCGCCGTGCAACACGCCTACGACAACGACACGCAGGGCGACCCCAAGGTGATCGTCGAGGCCGAAATCGTCGGCTCCGAGGTCGAGGTGGGTGTCCTCGAATACCCGGACGGCTCCCTGCGCGCGTCCGTGCCGGCGAAGCTCAACGGCATCGAGGATTCGGAGGAGGGCTTCTACGGTTTTGAGACAAAGTACCTCGATGACGTGGTCTCCGCCCAGATTCCCGCCGACTTTGAGCCCGCGATCATCCAGCAGCTCCAGGAGCTCGCCGTCGCCACCTTCCGCGCCTGCGACTGCAAGGGCCTGTCCCGCGTCGACTTCTTCGTTACGGAGGACGGCCCGGTGCTCAACGAGATCAACACCATGCCGGGCTTTACCCCGATTTCCATGTACCCGCAGGTCTTTGCCGCGGTGGGCGTGGATTACCCGACGCTGCTGCACACCCTCGTGCAAACGGCGCTTGCGCACGCGTGATGACATTTGTCATCTCGAAGTGATGACGTAACGCTCTGTTGAGCTTGCCCGCGCGCGGCGATGATAGCCAGCATGAACATCATCGACGTCCGCGGGCTTTCGCGTACTTATAAGAAATTCACGGCAGTAGACGGCTTGAGCTTTACCGTCGCACCGGGGGAGTGCTACGGATTGCTCGGCACGAACGGCGCGGGGAAGACCTCGGCGCTCGAGGTTCTCGAAGGGCTAGCTGCCCCTACTTCCGGCACCGTCGAGGTCCTCGGCGGCGACCCGCGTCGCGACCGCGCCACACTACGCCCGCGCATGGGCATCATGCTTCAGCACGGCGGCCTGCCCAGCGGGCTCACGGTCCGCGAGACCATGAAGCTATGGGCGGGCACCTGCTCCAACCCCCAGCCTGCCGATGCCCTCTTGGACCAGGTTGACCTCCTCCACAAGGCCGACATCAAAGTCGGCGCACTCTCCGGCGGCGAGCAGCGCCGCCTGGACCTCGCGTGCGCCCTGCTCGGCGGCCCGGAGCTCATCTTCCTCGACGAGCCGACCACAGGTCTTGACCCAGAGTCGCGCCGCAACGTCTGGCGCCTGCTGCGTGAGCTCAAGGAATCTGGCGTGACGATGGTTCTCACCACGCACTACCTCGAAGAGGCCGAGTACCTCTGCGACCGTCTGTGCATCTTGCACCGGGGCCGCATCGAGCTCGAGGGCACGCTCGCGGAGCTCGTCGAGACGCGTGCGTCTGAAATCGTCCTCGAGCCGGCCCTCGTGCCGGAGACCCACGCCAGCCAGGCGATCTACGAGGGGGACCGCGCCATCGTCCACACGAACGACCTGGTGACCGATACCCACGGGATCCTTGCCTGGGCACAGGACAATGGCGTGACCTACACGCATTTTGCTGCCCGCCCCGCCACCTTGGAAGACGTCTTCCTCTCTATCGCCGAAGGAGTGAAGTAAATGACCACCCTCATCTCGCCCCGCCGCGCCGGTGCCCTGTCTCGCGCCGAGTCCACCCTGTTCCTGCGCAATCCCACGATCATGGTCATGGCCCTGTTCATGCCCGCATCCATGGCGCTTATCATGTACGGCATTTATGACAGCCAAGCCGGAACTGAGCCGCGGTTGGCGGCCGGGTTCGCCTCCGAGCTTTTTGTCCTCGCCGCGCTGATGTTCGTGCAGTTTTACTCGGTTCTCTCTGCCATCACTGCGCGACGCGACGAAGGCGTGCTCAAGCGCCTGCGCACCGGCGAGGCCACCGATGCCGAGATTCTCTCCGCTGTCGCCGTGCCCGGCGCGCTGATTACCATCGTGAGCACCCTGGTCGTAACAGTAGTGCTCAGTGGATTCGCTGGTGGCACGCCTACCGATGTCTTGCGGCTGGTGCTTGCCGTTGGCTTTGGACTTGCGCTCTCGACCGCATTCGCTTTCGTTACCTCCATCTACACCCGCAGCGTTGAGTCCGCACAGGTGACCTCGCTGCCGGTTATGGGCATGGCGATGCTCTCCCAGTCCGGCATTCGCGAGATGATGCCCGAGCGCGTCCGCGAGCTCGTCGACCGCACGCCGTTCGCCGTTATCTCGGACTTCTCGCTGTCCTCCTGGACTACGGAACCGGTCGGCACGGGGGCAGTTCAGGGCGTGCTCATTCTGCTGGTGTGGACCCTCGCCCTAGGGTACGGGGCCTATTCCAGCATGCGCTGGGACTCTCATCGCTAAAGTATCCAGACGTGAACTTCTTACCAGCCCCGGGAGCGCCGCGCTTTGTGTGGTGGTCCCGTTTGGGGCTGCACATGATCAATGCCGTGCTCGTGGTAGTCGGTGTCAGGAACTGGGGAAGCCTCACCACGCTCCCCGGTGCGGGAGCAGTCGCCGCGTTGGCGTTCTCTGTGGTCACGAGCACCGTCGTCATCGAGCGCCTGCCCGAATACAACCTTGCTCCACGCTGCCCGGTCGACGCGTGGCTGCATCTTAATTACTACGGCGGCCTAGGGATCGTCGCAGGTTGCCTTGCCGTGGTCACGGTCGGCCCGGCGGAGTGGGCGCAGGCCGCCGCGGGCACGGCCGTGATTGTTGCCTCGATTATTGCCGGTTCTTCGCTGCCGCGCTTTCCTGCGGCGTGGCTCCAAGCCGTGGTGCTCACCGCCATGATGTGGCTGTTCCTGGGCCCTGGCCTCGCGGCGCCTTTGTTGATTCTGCCGGCGCTGTGTTACGCCTCCGCCGTGCTTACCCTGTGGTACGTGGGCAGCCTGAAGACCGCCGAGCGCGCCCGGCACCTCGAAGCCGCGCTCAAGGTCAGCGACGAGCGCTTGCGGTTTGCCCAGGAGCTGCATGACACGCTCGGGCAGAACCTCGCCGCGCTGTCTATCAAAGCAGAGCTAGCCCGCGCACTCGTCCGCCGCGGCGACCCACGTCTCGACGAGGAGCTGGAAGAAATCCAGCGCCTCACCAAAGTCTCCATGACGGATATGCGCGCCGTCGTCGACGGCTACCGCCGTGCCTCGCTCGACACGGAGCTCGCAGGTGCCCGCCAGCTGCTCGAGTCTGCGGGCATCCGTGTTACATTCACCGGCGCCGTTGAAGAGGTGCCCGCAGAATTCCGAGAGCGCGCCGGGTGGTTCGTGCGCGAGGCCGCGACAAACGTGCTCAAGCACGCTCGAGCCACTTATGTTGACATCGAAGTACAGGCCAACGCCATCAGCCTGCGCAATGATGGTGCCCCCGGGGAGGCCGGCGAAGAAGCCGGGCTGGCCGCCCTGCGCCGCCGCGGCACGGATATCCACACCCATCACGCTAACGAGACCTTCACGGTCGAAATGAGGTTCCATGATTAAGGTCGCCATTGCGGACGACGAAGCGCTCGTCGCACAATCCCTGGCCACGTTGCTCGGGCTCGAAGACGACATCGAGGTCGTTCGCACCGCCGGCTCGGGGCGCGAGCTCATCGATTGGTGCGCGGTGCACCCCATCGATGTGGCGGTCCTCGATCTGCAGATGCCGGGGCTTGACGGCATCGACACGGCTTCCCAGCTTGCCGATGCCGCCGTCCTCATCGTCACGTCCCACCCACGCCCGCAGGCGCTCAAGCGGGCGCTCGCGGCCAACGTGCTGGGTTTCGTGCCCAAGACCTCGTCTGCCGAGCAATTCGCCCAGGCCATTCGCGCGGTGGCACAGGGCAAGCGCTTCCTCGACCCCGAAGTCGCGGCACTCGCGATTTCGGTGGGCGAGTCGCCGCTCACCGACAGCGAGGCGCGTGTCCTCGAGGCCGCGGGAACGGGTGCCTCCGTCGCGGATATCGCCGCGCAGGTGTGCTTGGCGGCGGGTACGACGCGCAACTACCTGTCCTCGGCGATGGCGAAGACGGGCGCGCAAAACCGCTTCGAGGCCTATACCGTCGCCCGGGAGCGCGGCTGGATTTAGTTCGCGACCTGCTTCGTGGTCTTTGCCAACGCGTCGCTCATGTCCACCAAGGCATCTGTGGCGACGTCCTGCGGCACGGACAAGGCCACGTTGACGTCGCGACCCAGCGCGAACCACGTCGAGGCGGTCGTGCCGCCGGCGAGGGTGGTGTCTTCGAACCACGGCACGTCGTTGACCTGCTGGAGCTGCGCGCCAGCCTTGTAGCCGGGGGCGTCCTCGACGCCGCAGCGCAGCTCGATGGGCTCGCGGCCGTCCGCGGTCCATACGAGCGTGTTCTGTACGGTGCCCTCCGGCAGCTGGTCGAGGCGCGTGTAGTCGCCGAGTTCGCGCGGGGCAGCGTCGAGGAACGCGGCGCATTCGCCGGGGCCAGTCTTCAGAGAGGCGAGGGCCGCGGGGAAGCGTTCCGGGGCATCGCCGGTGAGCGCGTCGAGGTCAAGCCCCGTAGGCTCCTGGTCGTCGAAGGTCGTCACCGCGACGACAGGGGAGCGGTCCGCGGTATACCAGGTGGTCAGATTCGACCCCGGCGTCATGTCGCGGACCTTGAACCACGTCGTGCCATCCACGTCGGTGGTGTGCGCGTACGAGGTGTACTGATAAGGCATGGGCACGCCGCAGCGCAGCGTCACGGCCTCGCCGGAGTTCGTGGACCATGCGGCCACGCCCTCGGGCACGGGGTCGGCGACGGTCGCGCGCGGGTGCCCCATGAACTTCTCGGGCAGCGCGTCGATAAGGGCGGCGCATTCCGCGGAGGCTGCGTCGGGTGAGTCGACCGGCGACATGGCGACGGGGGCGCGTTCGATATTCTCGAAGACGTACTTCGAGCCGAAGATGACTCCAAAGATCAGCGCCAGCGCGAGTGCAAGAGAAACGTAGATGGCGGTGCGGTTAAATAGTGGGGTCATACCTCATGAGTCTAGAGACGAAAGAAGAACGCGTGAAACTCACCCCGACGCTGGCGGATATTGGTGAAAAGCGGGTCATCGAGGCGATCACCTCGGTAGCACCAAGCTCCATCAATGGCGATGACGCGGCAGTTCTCCACACGCCCGTTCCCAACCGTCGCACGGTGGCGACCACGGACCTCCTCGTCGAGGGACGCCACTTCCGGCTCGACTGGTCCACGCCGGAAGAAGTGGGCCACAAGGCTATTGTCCAGAACTTCGCAGACATCGAGGCTATGGGCGCGCGTCCGTCCGCAGCCCTCCTCGGCCTCGCCGCGCCTGCCGATACCCCCATTTCCATCGTCCAAGGCATCGCCCGCGGCATCGCGGAGGCGTCCTCGCACTACAACACGGAGCTCGTGGGCGGCGATGTCACCCAGGCCCGCGAGCTCGTCGTGTCCATTACCGCCATCGGCGCGCTGGGCGGCGACCGCCAGGCGCTCACGCTCGACCGCGCGCGTCCCGGCCAACAAGTCGTCGCGCACGGCAAGATCGGCTGGTCTGCTGCCGGCCTCGCGCTGCTCGAGCGCTTCGGCCGTGCGCTGCCCGAAGGCCACTGCGAGCTCTGGCCGCTCATCGACGCCCACTGCGCGCCGTGGATTACCCCCGGCCGCGGCCAAGTCGCTCGCGCCACCGGGGTGACGGCGATGACCGATAACTCCGATGGCCTCATCCCGGATCTCACCACGATTGCGGCGCGCTCCGGGGTAAGCATCGACCTCTGCGCCGACGCCATCAAGCCGGATCCGCTGCTCGTGCAGGCCGGAGCGCTGCTGGGCCGCGACCCGCTCGAGTGGGTCCACGCCGGCGGCGAGGACCACACGCTGCTCGCCACGACAGCCAAGCCGGCCCCCAGCGGCTTCCGCGTCATCGGTGAGGTCATTCGCGGCGAGGGCGTGACCGTCGACGGCAGACCGTCCCCCTATACGAAAGGCTGGGCCTCCTTCTAATGCACGCCACCTGGGAAAAAATCCTTCACGACGTCCCGCGCCCCCACATCGACGGCGAGTTCCTGCCGCCTGCAGCGGACGTCTACCGCGCCTTCGACATGCCGCAGCCCGACGTCAAGGTGCTCATCGTCGGCCAGGACCCGTATCCCACGCCCGGCCACGCCATGGGCCTGGCATTCTCCACAGCAGCAGGCGTGAAACCCCCGCGCTCGCTCGTCAACATCTATAAGGAACTCCACGACGACCTCGGCATCGACGCGCCGCACGACGGGGATCTGACGAAGTGGACCGAGCAAGGCGTCCTGCTGCTCAACCGCGTGCTCACCACCGCGCCAGGCCAGGCCGGCGCCCACCGTCGCCAGGGCTGGGAGGCCGTGACCGAGGCCGCCATCCGCTCGCTCAACCGGAAGCCCATGGTCGCCATCCTCTGGGGCCGAGATGCCCAAGCCTGCGCGCGGTTTATCCCGGATGTCCCGCGCATCGAGTCGCCGCATCCGTCGCCGCTGTCCGCGCGCCGGGGATTCTTCGGCTCGCGGCCGTTTTCCCGCGCGAATCAACTTCTGGCGGACCAGGGTGCCGCCCCCGTGGACTGGCGCTTGTAAGATACGTGACTATGTCTCAACCGGAAACCTTAGACGCGGACGGTCTCTACCACTGGGCGCAGCGCGCCGTGGCGGAGCTCGCCCGGCACCGCGCTGATATCAACGCGCTCAACGTGTTTCCGGTCCCGGACGCTGACACCGGCTCCAATATGGCGCACACCATGGAGGCCGCGCTCGCGCAGGCCGACCGCGGCGGCGACGTCGCTGAGGCCCTCGCCGTCGGCTCCGTGCGCGGCGCCCGCGGCAACTCCGGCATGGTCTTGTCCCAGGTCCTGCGCGCGCTCGCAGATTCCACCACGGACTCCCGCGTGGACGCCGCCGCGCTTGCCGATGCCCTCTCGCTCGCCGTCGAGCTCGTCGACCGCGCCATCGCCGACCCTGTCGAAGGCACCATCGTCACCGTCCTGCGCGCGGCCGCCGCTGCTGCCGATGCCGCCCTCGCCGAGGGCTTAGCCCTCTACCCGCTGCTCGAGCGCGTGCTCGCCGCGGCCCAGGAAGCCCTCGATGCGACGCCGTCCCAGCTGCCTGCCCTGCGCGAGGCGGGCGTCGTCGACGCCGGCGGCGCGGGCCTGCTCGTGCTGCTCGATTCGCTGCGCGCGGAGCTCGACGGCGCGCAGCTTACCGAGGCCGTTGCACCCGTCGAGTCCACCGGCGAGCTCGAAGTCATCTTCTACTTCGAAGGCGACGTCGACGCGCTGGCGGCCGAAATCGCGCCGCGGGGCAATTCGCTCGTCGTCGCTCGTGATGGCGAGCGCGCCGCCCGCGTGCACATTCATACGACCGAGGCCGGACCGCTCGTCGAACTCGCGTTTGCGCGCGGCGCCGTGTCGAACCTGCGCCTGGAGGCGCTGCCGGGCGTGCCGGAGGGGGCATCGGAAAGCGTGGGGCGCACGGTGTGGGCTGCGGCTCCGGCTGGTCCCTTGGCCGAGCTCTTCGCGGGCGCAGGCGCAGAGGTAGTTGAACCCGGCCGCGCCGTCGAGGCGAACCCCGGCGATATCTTCCTGGTCAACGGCTCGAAGGGCAACCCCGGGGAAGCGCGCGTCGTGCCCACCGATTCCTACGTCGCGGGCATCGCGGCGCTGTCGGTCTACGACCCCACGAACGCGGACATAGATGCCGTGGTGTCGACCATGCGCGATGCGGCGCGGTCCATGCGGGTCGTGCGCCCGGCGGCGGAGACCTTTGATGCGCTCGTCGTGGCGGCGCGCCGTCTGCTCGCCGAGGGCGGGGAGCAGGTGACGATTCTCTCCGCGCGCGCGGTGGACGCGACGGCGCTAACATCGAAGCTCGGGGTGGAGGTCATGGCGCTCACGGCCCCGGGGATCGAAACGGAAATCGGAGTGGAGTAGGCACATGTTGGGGTGGCGTGACGACCGGCCGTTGGCAGACGTCTTGCCTACGGAGGCCGTAAAAACCCTGCGGAAGTCCTTCAAGTTTTCCACGTGTGGCGACCTGCTCGCACACTATCCGCGCACATACCTGCGCGGCTCGACGGATGTCGGGGCCGGCGGGGCCATCGAGGGCGAGTACGTCACCGTCACCGCGTCCGTTGTCAACGTCACCCAGTCCGAGACGCGCACGGGCAAGCGGGTTATCAACGTAGCGCTCGACAACGGCTTCCAGGCTGCGTTCTTCGGCCAAATGTGGGTCTTCCGCGTGCTGCGGCCGGGCGCGCGCGTGATCATCGCCGGCAAGCTGAAATTTTTCCGGCATACGCCGCAGCTGCAGAACCCCAAGTTCATGCTGCTGGGCAAAGATGCGAAGAAGGCCCAGGGGACGAAGGAGTTTCGGGAGCTGGCGATGTTCGGTTCGCTCGCCGAGCTGCTCGCGGACCGGCCGTGGATTCCCATCTACCCGGCGACGGAGAAGGTAAGCTCGTGGTTCCTGCTCGGTGCCATTCACCAGGTCCTCGAGTCGCTGCCGGAGATTCCGGAGCCGCTCGACTACGAGGTGCCGCTCAGCTATGACCAGGCGCTGCGCCAGGTTCACGAGCCGCCCTTCGAGGGCCCGTATATGGCGATCCATCGCCTCAAGTACAACGAGGCACTCACCGTCGGGTTAGTCATGGCGCTGCGCCGCCGCGATGCGCTGGGCCACGTCGCCCCGGCCTTGCCGCCGCGCGAGGACGGCCTGCGCGCGGCGCTGCTGTCCTCGTTGCCGTTCGAGCTCACGCAGGGCCAGCGCGACGTGCTCGGCGATATCTCGCACGATATCTCGCAAGTCTTCCCCATGCAGCGCCTGCTCCAGGGCGAGGTCGGCTCCGGTAAGACGATGGTCGCGCTGCTCGCGATGCTCCAGGCCGCGGATTGCGGTTACCAGTCCGCGCTGCTTGCGCCCACGGAGGTCCTGGCCTCGCAGCATTTCGCGTCGATTTCCGCGCAGGCCCCGGCGGGTGTCAACGTCGTGCTGCTCACCGGTTCGATGAAGACGGCGGCCAAGCGCCAGGTGTTGCTCGATATCGTCAGCGGCGAGGCCGACATCGTGATCGGCACCCACGCGATTATCCAGGACACCGTAGAGTTTTACGACCTGGGCCTCGTGGTCGTCGACGAGCAACACCGTTTCGGCGTCGAACAGCGCGACACGCTGCGCGGCAAGGCACAGCAGTATCCGCACATGCTGGTGATGACGGCGACGCCCATTCCGCGCACGATCGCCATGACGGTCTTCGGCGACCTGTCCGTCTCGACACTGCGCGAGCTGCCCGGCGGGCGCAAGCCCATCCAGTCCTTCGTCGTGCCGGAGTCCAACGAGGCGTGGGTCGCGCGCGGTTGGGCGCGCATCCGCGAGGAAGTCGCCAAGGGCCACCAGGCGTATATCGTGGCGCCGCGCATCGAGGACACCGGCGGCGTCAAAGAGCTCATGGAGGAACTTGAATTCGGGCCGCTGCAGGGGCTGCGCTTGGCGATGCTCCACGGCAAGATGTCCGATAAGGACGAGGTCATGGCCGCCTTCGCGCGCGGCGAGTACGACGTGCTCGTGGCCACGACCGTCATCGAGGTCGGCGTCGACGTGCCGAATGCGACCATCATGCTCATCCGAGAGTCCGAGAATTTCGGCGTCTCCCAGCTCCACCAGCTACGCGGCCGTGTGGGCCGTGGCGGCAACGCCTCGCTGTGTCTCTTCCACACGCTCGCCGCGCCCGGGTCGGCGTCGTTCCAGCGCGTGAACGCCATTGCTCAGACGAGCTCCGGCTTTGACTTGGCCGAGCTCGACCTCGCCAACCGCAAGGAGGGCGACATCCTGGGCACGCTGCAGTCCGGCGAGCACCGCACGCTGCGGTTGCTCAACCTGCTCACCGACGGCGAGACCATTTCGCGAGCCAGCTTCGACGCCACCGGGCTCGTGGCGCGCAACGAGCCGCTTGCGCGCGAACTCGTTGCGGAGCTCACGGACGACGAACAAGCGTATCTCGACAAGTCCTAGCGGGAGCCGTGCGCTAAGGTGTTACGCATGAATATTTGCGCGCCTTTTGCTGGTATCGTGCGCTACCACGTCGCCGCGGGCCAAGTCGTCGAGGCCGGGCAGGTCATCGCCACGGTCGAGGCCACGAAGCTTGAGTCTCCCGTCGCCACGCCCTGGCCCGGCGTTGTTACGTCCTTGGCACATGCGGACTTTGATGACGTCCATGGGGGAGACGTCCTGGCCGTCGTGGGGGCATCGGAAAGCGGGGCAGCATGACGCGCATTATCGCGGGCGAAGCGCGCGGACGCCGGCTCAAGGTGCCCGAGGAAGGCACGCGGCCGACCTCGGACCGTGCGCGCGAAGGGCTGTTTTCTTCGCTCACCATGCGCTGGGGCTTTGAGGGATCGCGCGTGCTCGACCTCTTTGCGGGCTCCGGCGCGTTGGGACTCGAGGCCGCCAGCCGCGGCGCCGACGAGGTCGTGCTCGTCGAGCAGTCTTCCGCTGCCGCCCGCGTCATCCGCCATAACATCGGCGTGGTCAAGCATCCAGGCGTGACGCTCAAGGAAATGAAGGTGGGCACGTATTTGGCGACGGCGCCGCGCGGGTACTTCGACATGGTGCTCGCGGATCCGCCGTATGCGTTTGATGACGTGGATGGGCTCGTGGCCGCGATTGAGCCAGTCCTCGAGGACCGCGCCATCGTGGTCATCGAGCGGCCCGTCGACTCGGCGCCGACGGTCTGGCCTGCCGGGTTTACGGAGACGGGCCAGAAGCTGAAGAAGCGCACCTTTGGTATCGCGCGCATGGATATGGCGATTTTCGACCGGACGGATATGGAGCAATCTCATGACTAAGAAGGCCGTGTGCCCAGGGTCCTTTGACCCGATGACGATGGGGCACCTGGATATTTTCACCCGCGCGAGCCGCCTCTTCGATGAGGTGACAGTGCTCGTGACGGGTAACCCGGATAAGCCGTCGGGCCTGTTCACGGTGGAGGAGCGCGTGGCGCTTATCCGTGAGGTCGTGCCGGAGAATATCAAGGTCGATTTCTGGTCGGGCTTGCTCGTGGACTACACCTCGGAGCACCACATCGACACGATCGTGAAGGGGCTGCGTTCCTCGCTCGACTACGAATATGAGCTGCCCATGGCTCAGATGAACCGGCGTCTCACAGGCGTGGAGACCACCTTCTTGCTCACGGATGAGAAGTACGGCTACATCTCGTCCTCGCTGGCCAAACAGGTCGCACAGTTCGGCGGCGACGTCACCGGACTTTTCCCGGAGCCGGTCCACAGCGCAGTCGTGGAGAAATTCGCATGATGCTCGTTGCTCTCGGAGTGTTCGTCTCTATCTTTCTCGGTTCCTGTCTCCAGCGCGTGTCTGGCATGGGCATGGGACTCGTGGGCGGGCCTCTGCTCATGCTCTTGCTCGGTCCGGTGCAAGGCATCATGGTCATTAACGTGTTGGCGTGTATCAACGCGGCGATGCTCACCTACACCGCGCGCGACCGCGTGGACTGGCGCAAGTTCGGTGCCATTGCCTCCGTCATGGTCTTTGGCTCCATCCCGGCGGCGTTCCTCATTCGCTCCATCGATACCGCGCCGTTGCTCGTCATTGCGGGCGGCGCGCTACTCATCGCGCTCGGCGTGGTGACCCTTGGCAAGAAGTACGTGCCGCACCTTCACGGCCTAGGACCCATGCTTTCGGCCGGGGTGCTGGGTGGCTTCACGAATACTCTCGCGGGTATCGCGGGCCCCGTCATCACGGTCTACGCGCAGGCGGCGCGCTGGGAGCACTCCATGTACACGGCGACGCTCCAGCCCATCTTCATGGTCGGCGGCGCCATCTCCGTGACGGCAAAGCTCGTCACGGGTGCGGGATCGCTCTCGCACGCCTCGTGGCTCGTATGGCCGGCGGGCATCCTGGGCATGATTCTGGGCATCGTCATCGGAGCGCGCCTGGCTGGGCGAATTCCGCGCGACAAGGCGCACAAGCTCTCGCTCGCCGTGGCCGCAGCGGGCGCCGCGGTGGCGATGCTCCGTGGTGTGGGTCAGCTCTAGCTGTTCGCGAATTCCTCCTCGAGCAGTTGCTTTTCTTCTTCCACCCACGCAGGCAACGGGCCTTCCAGCTCCGGCGCGACCGGCGTGCCCGGCGGGTGATACCAGCCTTTCGGCGGCACCCAGTAAATCGTCCCACGCCTTCTTAAGAACCCGCGACCATCCACCTCGTTGACCGAATTGTGATACTGGCACGCAATCGTAAGATTCTCCGGACTCGTCTCCCCGCCGTTGCGCCAAGCCTGAAGGTGGTGCACCTGGCAATCATGCGCGCCCTTCGAACAGCCCGGCCACGGGCAGACGGGATTTTCGCCCATGGCCATCAGCCGCTGCTTCGTGGAGGC